>DXIA01000025.1 GCA_019113125.1 Candidatus Pygmaiobacter gallistercoris
GAGGCCTCGGTGTAAAGCGCCGGCGGCTGGGTGAACTTCTGCTCGGCGGCAAGGTCCCGCAGCGTCAGCGTCATGCCCTCCTCCAGCGGGGGCAGTGCGGTCTCCTTCTTCTCTTTTTCGTCGGTGACCTCCTCGTAGAGCGCAGTGAACCCGTCGAAGGTGACGGTATAGCCGCTCGCCTTGAAGAGATAATCCCCGGCGGTGATCTCGACGTTCATCGTCGCGTGGACGGCGTCCGCCATCTGGCTCGCGGTGAATCGGTTCCAGATCAGCCGGTAGAGTTTCGCGGTGTCCCCGCTGATGCTCTTGTCCACCTCGTCGGGGGTCAGCGCGGGATTCGAGGGGCGGATCGCCTCGTGGGCGTCCTGCGCTGCCGTCGCGCTCTTGCTCTTGTAGGTGCGCTTTTTCTGGTTAACATACTCTTCGCCCCAGCGCCCGGCAATAAACGCCTTGGCGCCCGAGACCGCCTCATCCGAGAGCCGCAGGCTGTCGGTGCGCATATAGGTGATCAGACCGGTGGTGCCGATCCCCGCGATGTCGACGCCCTCATACAGCGTCTGCGCCGCCCGCATGGTGCGGGTGGCGGTGAAACCGAGCCGACGGCTGGCCTCCTGCTGTAGCGTCGAGGTGATGAAGGGGGGCGCCGGGGTCTTTTTGCGGCTGCCCCGGGTGATCTTGGTCACCCTGTACTCCTTGCCCTCGAGCGCGGCGAGAATCCGGTCGGCCTGCTCCTTCTCGGTGACCTCGATCTTCTCCCCCGCCGCATCGGCGGCAAGCCGTGCCATGAAGGTCTTGCTGCTGTCCGGGGCGGAGAGCTGGGCGTCGAGATTCCAGTACTCCTCCGGGACAAAGGCGTCGATCTCCTTCTGCCGGTCGACGATCAGCCGCACCGCAACCGACTGCACCCGCCCGGCCGAGAGGCCCCTGCGGACCTTCCGCCAGAGAAACGGAGAGAGCTTGTAGCCGACCAGACGGTCGAGCACCCGCCGGGCCTGCTGTGCGTTGACCAGATCGAGATCGATCGCCCGCGGATGGGCCATGCCCTCGGTGACCCCCTTCTTGGTGATCTCCCCGAAGGTGACCCGGTCCTGCGCCGCCACGTCGAGGCCGAGCAGGTGAGCCAGATGCCAGCTGATGGCCTCCCCCTCACGATCCGGGTCGGTCGCGAGCAGTACGCCGTCGCTCTTCTTCGCGGCGCTCTTGAGCTCCCGAATCAGCTTTTCCTTGCCCTTGATATTGATATACTGGGGATTGTAGTCCCGCTCGACATCAATGCCGAGCTGGCTGGCGGGCAGGTCCCGGACATGCCCCATCGAAGCCATGACCTCATAGCCGCCGCCCAGATATTTCCCGATGGTTTTCGCCTTTGCGGGAGACTCCACAATGACCAGTTTTGCCATACTTCACCTCATGATGGTTGAATTCTGCTGCGTCGCGCAGTCTATTTTGTGCGCTCAAACTGCCGCCCCGCAAGCTGGCGGGAAAGGCCGGCCAGCTCGAGCTCGGTCAGCGCGGCCATCACTTCCCCGGAGGAAAGGCCGCAGGCGGCGCAGAGCGCCTCCAGTCCCTGCGGGCGCGCGGTGAGGACACGGTAGACCGCCTGCGCGCTTTTGCTCAGCGGAAGGCTCTCCTTCTCCTCTTTTGCGGTCTGCCGCGGCTGTTCGGGATCAAATTCGTATCCGTATTCGCACAGGAGATCGGCGGCGCTCAGCACCGCCTTGGCGCCCTGCTGCAACAACAAATTGGTGCCCTCGCTGAGCGGGCTGAAGATGCTGCCGGGTACCGAAAAAACATCCCTGCCGTCCTCAAGTGCAAACTGAACGGTGCTCATCGTGCCGCTGTGCCGGCGCGCCTCGACCACGAGAAGGCCGCGGCAGAGGCCGGCGATGATCCGGTTTCGCAGGACAAAATAGTTTTTGACCCCTTCGGTGCCGATGGGGTATTCGCTGAGGACCGCCCCGTCGTGCAGGATCATCTCCCGCAGCGTCTGGTTGCGCGCCGGATAGGTGCGGTCGATGGCGGTGCCGAGAACCGCGACGGTCGGCGCGCCGACCGCCACCGCGGCCTTGTGCGCCTCACTGTCCAGCCCGTCCGCCATACCTGAGATCAGCAGCGCGCCCGCCGCCACCAGCTGACCGGCGAGCAGACGGGCCGCCTCGATGCCGTAGCCGGACGGCCGCCTGGTCCCGATCATCGAGATCGGCAGCGCGTCCCGCAGCACCGTGATATCCCCCTCGACATAGAGCACCGCCGGCGGGTCATAGATCTCCCGCAGCAGCGGCGGATAATCGGGATCCTCCAGCAAAATCACCTGATAGCCGGCCTCGAGATGCCGCACGAGCAGCTTTTCGAAATCCTGGGGTTTGCTGCCATTGAGCGCGCGGAACTGTCCTGGGGTGACCAGCCGCCGCTGCAGCAGTTCACCCCGCCGGTCAAAAAGCTCTTCTACACCGCCATACTGTTCCAGCAGCGGTTTGAGCTGACGGGAGGCGAAACCCAGACCGCTGGCAAGCCAGATCCAGTAAAGCCGCTTATCCATCCTGTCTCCCCCCCAGTTCCCACATGAGGACCGCCGCCGCTGCCGCCGCGTTGAGCGATTCCATTCCCCGGATCGGGATCTTGACCACCGCGCCGCAGGCGTCGATGGTCTGCGCGGTCAGACCGTTGCCCTCGTTGCCGATGACCAGCACCAGTCCGCCGCCGTCATACCGGTAGGCGCGCAGATCCTCTGCACCGCGCAGCGCGGCGGCCACCGTCGCCATCCCCTGGTTCGAAAGCCGGCGCAGCAGCGCCGGAAGATCCTCGGTCCAGAGAATCGGCAGCTTGAAGGCCGCTCCCATCGAGGCGCGCAGCGCTTTTTCCCCGAACGGGTCGGCGCAGTCTCTGGTCAGGATGACCCCGGCAAAACCGAAGGCGGCGGCACTGCGCAGCGCCGCTCCCACATTGGCCGGGTCCTGCAGCTCCTCCAGTGCGAGATATCGTTTTTCGGTCTGAATCCCACCGGCTGCAAATTCCGGCAGTCGGCAGACCGCGAACACCCCCTGCGGGGTCTTCTGCTGGGAGAGTTTTGCTGCGATCTGTTCGCTGATCTCGACCTGCTCACAGGGCAGATCGGCCAACCGCGGCCAGCGATCTGCGGCCTGCCGGGTCCGGTAGAGGGTTTCAAGGGCGATCCCCGCCGCAGCAGCGTCGGAGCAGAGCTTGACCCCCTGCAGGACAAACCGGCCCTCCTGTCTGCGAAACGCCGGTTTCTGCATCAATTTCACGGTGTACTTGATCCGCTCGTTCTCCCTGCTGGTGATCTGTTCCATCAACGGTTCTCTCCGCCTCTCCCGCCGTTATTCTTGCCGGCACAGCGGCCAAAAACGCAACTGTGCCAAAAACAAAGGGACGCCCGCGCGCGTGGGCCGGCCGCGGACAGATTTTGCTGTCCGTGCCCCGCTCCCGCATACGGGCGTTGAATGCTATTTTATTTCGCGGCCTTCGCGGTCTCGACCAGTTTCGCAAAGGAGGCGGCGTCGTGAATCGCCATCTCGGAGAGCATCTTGCGGTTGAGGTCGATGCCGGACTTCTTGAGCCCATTCATAAAGCTGGAATAGTTGATCCCCTGCGCACGGCAAGCAGCGCTGATACGGGTGATCCACAGGCGGCGGAAATCGCGCTTTTTCGCCTTGCGGCCGGCAAACGCGTAGTTGCCGCTCTTCATGACCTGCTGTTTGGCCATCTTGAAATGCTTGGATTTGCTGCCCCAGTAGCCCTTGGCCAGCTTCAGGGTTTTCTTTCTTCTCTTGCGGGTCATCATAGCGCCCTTGATACGAGCCATAGTTATTTCTCCTTTATCTCAGATAATCTTGCATTTGGCTGCGCCGGTTTCACACCGCGCAGGATTTGTGACCTTTCCCAATCCGCACTCAGGCGTAGGGCAGCATCTTCTTGACGTTGGCCTCGTTGGTCCGATCGACATAGCCGGGCTTGCGCAGACCGCGCATCCGCTTGGTGCTCTTCTTGGTCAGAATGTGGCTGCGGAACGCCTTCGCCCGCTTGACCTTACCGTTCTTGGTGAGGGAGAAGCGCTTTTTTGCGCCGCTGTGAGTTTTCATCTTGGGCATTGTATTTTCCTCCTTATTTTTGGGCCTTGTCTTTGGGGAGAGGCGCCAGGAACATCTGCATGCTGCGCCCTTCCAGCTTGGGCTGTTTCTCGATAACGGCGAACTCCGCCATGACCTGCGCGAAACGCTTCATCACCTCGTAGCCGAGATCGGTGTGCGCCATCTCACGGCCGCGGAAACGGATCGACGCCTTGACCTTGTCGCCATCCTTCAAAAAGCGCTTGGCGTGGTTGACCTTGGTGTTGAAGTCGTTGGTATCGATGTTGAGAGACAGCCGGATCTCCTTGATATCCACAACCCGCTGGTTCTTTCTCGCTTCCTTTTCCTTCTTCTGCTGTTCAAAGCGATACTTGCCGTAATCCATGATACGGCAGACC
>DXIA01000026.1 GCA_019113125.1 Candidatus Pygmaiobacter gallistercoris
CGGCTGCGGCGTCAAACCACCTCGACAACCACAAAGGGTGCCTTCGGTGCTTTTCCTTGCACCCGCATCAAAATCGACCTTTTTACGGTGCTTTGCAGTTCTGCCTCAGAATTTTGGATGGAGAAAGTGCAAAGAGCGGCCCCCCAAGCCTTGGTGGCTTGGGGGCCACTCTGAGTGCTTTCTACGCCAAAAGTCTACGGCAGAACCGTTGTTTTCTTATCCTGCCACACCTACTGCCTGTTCCAGCACCGCCGTTTGGCCCGCCGCCGCATCCCCCGCGAGGCCGCGGGCGTAGTACCGCTGCCCGCAGAACCAGGCGCCGGTCAGCCCGCGCGCCTCCGCCGCCAGCAGCATCCGGCCCAGCGGCGTTTCGCAGTAGCAGAAGGTCTGCATTCTTCTCCCCCCCGTTTTAAGGCGAATTTTTTCCATTGTAGCACATTTTGCCCCCCTTTGCACCCGCGCAAAAAAGCCGCTGCCACATTGAGGTGTGGCAGCGGCTCTTTGCGATTCTGTTTACTTCAGCTTTGCGTATTCCATTGCGATTCTGGCCGCAACCTTCGCGTTGTTGTACGCCAGCTGCAGGTTGGAGGCAAAGGAGACGCCCATGGTGTAGTCCTTGATGTGGGAGAGCAGGAAGGGGGTGGTGTCCTTGCCGTGGATCCCCTCCTCCTCGGCCGCCTTCAGCGCCCGCTGGATCACCTTTTCCATCTCGTCGTAGTCCAGCTCGAACTCCTCCGGGATCGGGTTGCCGATCACCACGCCGCCGGCGAGGCCGAGATCCCACTTGGTCTTGAGGATCTTCGCGACCTCGGCGGGGGTGTCGATCTTCGCGTCCACCTTGCAGCCGCTCTTGCGGCAGTAGAAGGCGGGGAAGTCCTCGGTGCCCATGCCCAGCACCGGCACCCCCATCGTCTCGAGATACTCCAGCGTCTTGGGGATATCGAGCAGGCTCTTGGCGCCGGCGCAGACGACCGCCACATCGGTGTGGGCCAGCTCCTGAAGATCGGCCGAGATGTCCATCGTCGTCTCTGCGCCGCGGTGCACGCCGCCGATGCCGCCGGTCGCGAAGACCTTGATGCCGGCCATCTCGGCGAGCATCATGGTGGTGGCGACGGTGGTGGCGCCGGTCTTGCCGGTGGCGAGATAGACCGCGACGTCGCGGCGGCTGACCTTGCCGACCCCGTCGGCGCGGCACATGAGCTCCAGCTCCTCGCTGGTCAGGCCGACCTTCAGCTTGCCGCCGATGATCGCGGTCGTCGCCGGAATCGCGCCCTCCGCCCGGACGATCTCCTCGACCTTGTGCGAGAAGGTGACGTTCTCGGGATAGGGCATGCCGTGGGAGAGGATGGTGGACTCCAGCGCCACAACCGGACGGCCCTCGTCGAGTGCTTTCTGAATTTCGGGAGAGACGGATAGATAGTTGTTCATCATCGTTGATTCCTTTCTTGCTATAAATTATTTTTATCTTGTCCCGTGGGTATTGCGGGCGGAAAACGACCCTGCCGGCTTACTCCTGCTCGACGACAAGCCGGTCCCGGCTCACCGTGTCCCAGACGCTCTGGGCGCTGATGTTCGGGTTGATGGTGTTCTGGTGGGCGATCGCCATCCGGGCCGCCGCGGTGGAAAAGAGCATCGTCTCCTCCTCCGAGAGCCCCTGCAGCTGGGCGTAAACCAGACCGCCGACAAACGCATCCCCCGCGCCGGTCGCATTGACCACATTCTGCACCGGCTCTCCCCGCACCCGCATGGCGCGGCCGGAGCGGTCCATGCAGTAGCAGCCCTCCTTGCCCATGCTGACCATGATCCGGGAAAGGCCCTGCCCGATCAGCTTTTTACAGGCCGCCCGCAGCGAGGCGGGACCGTCGATCTTCATGCCGGCGATGATCTCGGTCTCGATCCGGTTGGGCTTGAAGGTGTGGCATCCGGCCATGCCGCCCACCAGCTTGCGGGCGTAGCTGGTGCTGACCGGATCGATAAAGACCGGAATCGTTCCGCCGTAGGTCTCGCAGACATACCGCAAAATCTCCTCGGGCAGCCCCGCGTCCATCACGATCACCGAGGCCCCGGCGAGCATCCGATACCTCGCCTTGAGAAACTCCACACTCATCTGCTGCAGCACCCGCATATCCGAGAGGGCCAGCGCCATCTCGCCATCCGCGTCGTGCAGCGACAGGTAGGTGGAGGAGCTGGCATGCTCGGCCACCATAAAGCCGCTGGTGTCGATCCCGGCCGTCTCACATTCGTGGCGGATCTTCTGCCCGTAGAGATCATCCCCGATCACGGTGATCAGCTTGACCGAGCAGCCCATCCGGGCGGCATTTTCACAGATGTTGTGGGTCACTCCGCCGACCGAGGTGCTGATGCAGCCGGGATTCGAGTCCTCCATGACCAGTTTTTCCCGGCTCTTTCCCATCAGGTCGATGTTCGCCGCCCCAATCCCGACCACATACCGCTCCTCCTCCTCGGCGAGGACATAGCCCTTGCCGAGAATGTACCCCTTTTTCGAGAGATTTGCCAGATGTACCCCCACCGAAGAACGGGTAATGCCCAATCGCTGTGCGATCTCCGCCTGCGGCAGCATTGGATTTTTGCGCAGCAGATCCATGATCTGTCGTTCCCGCTGGGTCATGTCGCATCCCCCTTTCTAAGCTTTTGCTTATTTGTTAAGCATTTATATATATTAATCCTTTTTCCCGGCTGCGTCCATTCGCAGAATTTACGATTTTGAAAATGGTTTTTTGCTGTTTTATACAAGGGGCAAACCGCCGTTTGCGGCGGGCGGCAAAAGGGTGGTATAATGGGCATCACAAAGGGGATTTGAGGAGGGAGTAGCATGGAGGTTGTTACCGGGCGGCCGCTTGAGGACGCCGGCCGGGCGGCGGTGGAGCTGCGGGCCTATGATCTGCTGGACCGGCTGGGGATTTCCTATCAGCGGGTGGATCATCCGCCGGCGCTGACGATGGAGGACTGCGTCTCGATCGGACAGGCGCTGGCTGCGCCGGTGTGCAAGAATCTGTTTCTCTGCAACCGGCAGAAGACCGCGTTTTACCTGTTGCTGATGGAGGGGGAAAAGCCCTTCAAGACCAAGGAGCTTTCCGCCCAGCTCGGGATCGCGCGGCTGAGCTTTGCCGGCGAGGAGGCGATGGTCCAGCTGCTGGGGGTGCATCCCGGCAGCGTCAGCCCGCTGGGGCTGGAGAATGACCGGGAAAAGAAGGTGCAGCTGGTGATCGACCGGGCGCTGCTGCAGCGGGACCGGATCGGCTGCCACCCCTGCCGCAACACCAGCACGGTGGGCTTTTCCACCGACGATTTTCTGCACAAGCTGCTGCCCGCACTCGGGCATCCGCCGGTCTTTGTCCGGCTCTGAGTCTGGGATAAAAACAGGACGCCGTCCCGATGGCATCGGGACGGCGTCCTTCTCTTTATCCCCTGCGCGCGGCGGTGAGGTCGAAGACCGGGCCGAACGGGTCGACCACCACCCCCTGCAGATCCGCGCTGAGATAGCAGGTATTGGTCTGGAAGGCGAGCGGGGCCACCGCCGCATCCTCCAGAATCCGGCGCTCGGCGGCGCTCCAGCTCTGCTGCTGGACGGCCGAATCGGTCGAGGTCTGGCCCTGCCGCACCAGCTGGTCATAGGTCTCGCTGTGATACTGCGCAACGTTGGTCTGCGCCGGGGAGAGGAACCGGGAGAGCAGATTCTCCGGCCCGGAACCGGTCATGGTCAGCGGCAGCAGCGCGAGATCGTAATCCCCCTCCTCCACCCGGGCGGTGAGCTCCTCGAGCGGGAGGCGCTCGATCGAAAAGTAGGCGGCAAGGCTGCGCTGCCAGCGCTGGTTGATGAGGGTGTACAGCGTGTCCCAGGGCGTCTTGTCGGGGATCAGGACCTTGAGACCGGACAGCCGCTCCACCCCGAGCTCGCTCAGCCCCCGGCGGTAGAGCGCATAGCACTGGCTCTCCGCCCGGCGGGGCAGAAGATCGCCGACCAGCGCCCGCCAGCCGGTCCCGTCGATCAGCTGCGCCCCGCCCGGCACCAGCCCCTGCGCCGGGCTCAGGCCGGGACACTCTGCGAGATCTTCCGCGCTCAGCTGTGCGCTCGCCGCGAGCGCCTGCCGGATCGAGAGATTCTGCAGCAGCGCATCCGAACAGTTGAAGACCAGGGTCCAGGTCGTCGTCTCAAAGCTCAGCGCCCCGGCGGTCGGCTGTTCCCCTTCCCCGTTTGACAGCGCGCTGTCCTGCTCCCCGGCCTCAAATCGCTCCATGGCCGTCTTGGTCCCGTCGTCCGGCACCAGCCGGATCCGGTTGACCATGCTGCCGTCCTGCGTCTCCCGGCGCAGGGTCAGGCCGTTTTCCTCGCTCCAGGAGGTCGCGCGAAAGGCGCCGTTGCCCAGAATATTCTCCAGCGTCAGCCCGTAGGCGCCGGAGGTCGACTCAAAAAATTCCTCGTTGCAGGGCATCGCGGCAGCGGTGGCGAGTTTCGCCAGCAGCCCGTCGTCCGGCGACACCAGGGTGATCTCGAGCACCGTGTCCGAGACCGCCCGCACCCCGAGCTCCTCCGGCGGCAGGGACCCGGCGGCCACCTGCTGCGCATTGACGATCGAGAAAAAATTCGACGCGGCGGTCGATCCGGTGGCGGGGTCGAGCACCCGCCGCAGCGCAAAGACATAATCCGCGGCGGTCACCGGCGCCGGGATCTCATCCCCGTCGCTGAACCGGTCCTCCGGATCGAGGGTGAAGGTGTAGACCAGCCCGTCGGCGCTGACCTCGGTGCTGAGCGCCCGGTCCGGCTGCGGCGTTCCGTCCGCATCCAGCCGATACAGGCCGGCGAACAGATTCTTTGCCGCCGTCAGTTCCGCCGGGGTGGACGCGAGCTGTGGATCCAGCGTCGTGATCGCATCCTGGGTATAATAGATAAAATTGACATTCTCTTTGCCGCAGCCCGCAAGCAGCCCCAAACAGAGGACTGCCGCGGCGAAACACCCGGCAAGCCGCTTTGCCATCGGACAACTCCCTTCCGGTCCCAAAGAGACCTTTTCCTTCCAACTATAGAACGCCGGACGCGGCGAATTTGAAACAGGACCTTGAAAAAATAACAAAAAATTTTGCATTCGACATCAAAAGGACGGCGGCCCAACCTGCGGCCGCCGCTCTCTCATTGATTACAGATCAAACAGCAGCTCGCTGTAGCCCGGCATCGGCCAGGCCGTGTCGGCGACCTGCTCCTCCAGCTTGTCGCAGGCGGCCCGCAGTGCCGCCATCGCCCCGCTGCGGATGGCGTACCACCCGTCGGCGCGTTTCTGCGGATCCTGCTCCTTGAGCGCGCGGATCTCGGCGACCAGCTGCTCCCGCGCGGCGTCCACCTCGTCGGCGGCGTCCGAGAGCCGGCGGGTCAGCCGGGCGGCAGCCCGGCAGTCCCTCCCGCTCCTTTCGGTGTAATAGGCGCTGCGGGAGATGCTGCCCAAAAACTCCAGCGCGGCGGGCAGCACGCTGCGGTCCACCATCTCGAGCATGGTCAGCGCCTCGATATGCACCGTCTTGGCGTACTGCTCGAGCAGGATCTCATACCGGCTGTGGCACTCGCCGGGGGTGAAGATCTTGGTGCGGGCGAACAGCTCGACGTTCTTCGGCTCGACAAAGGCCCGCGCGGCCGCCGCCATGTGGTCGAGGTTCGGCAGTCCGCGGCGTTTTGCCTCCTCTGCCCACTCGGCCGAGTAGTTGTTGCCGTTGAAGACCACCCGCCGGTGGGCGGCCCAGGACTCCCGCACGATCCGGTGCAGCGCCTCCATCTTGTCCTGCGCCGCCTCCAGCCGGTCGGCATAGCCCCGCAGCGTGTCGGCCATGATGCCGTTGAGCACCGCGTTGACCAGGCCGATGCTCTGGGAGGAGCCGACCATCCGGAACTCAAACTTGTTGCCGGTGAAGGCAAACGGCGAGGTGCGGTTGCGGTCGGCGTCGTCCAGCGTGAGCAGCGGCAGGCTCTTGACCCCGGTCAGCAGCTTGCGCCGCTCCCCGCCGTGGATCTCATGGCTCTCGGCCAGCCCGTCGAGGATCTGCACCAGCGGATCCCCCAGAAAGACCGAGACCACCGCCGGCGGCGCCTCGTTGCCGCCCAGCCGGTCGTCATTGCCCGGGCAGGTCGCCGACAGCCGCAGCAGGTCGGCGTAGTTGTCGACCGCCTCGATCATCGCGGTGAGGAAGATCAGAAACCGCGGGTTGTTCGCCGGGTCCTTGCCCGGCTTGAAGAGGTTCTCCCCCCGGTCGGTCGAGAGGGACCAGTTGTTGTGCTTTCCGCTGCCGTTGACCCCGTCAAACGGCTTTTCGTGCAGCAGGCAGGCAAACCCGTGGCGCAGCGCGACCTTCCGCATCAGCTCCATCATGATCTGGTTGTGATCGCAGGCGATATTCGAGGTCGCAAAGACGCTGGCCAGCTCGTACTGGCCGGGCGCGGCCTCGTTGTGCTCGGTCTTGGCGGGCACCCCGAGCGCCCACAGCTCCTCGTCCAGCTCCCGCATAAAGGCGCGCACCCGCTCGCTGATGCTGCCGTAGTAGTGATCGTCCATCTCCTGCCCCTTGGGCGGGCGGGCCCCCATCAGGGTGTGGCCGCAGACCTTGAGGTCCAGCCGCCGGTCGAACAGCGCCTTGTCGACCAGAAAATACTCCTGCTCCGCCCCGACGTTCGGCCGCACCGAGATGACGGTGTCATCCCCCAGCGCCCGCAGCACCCGCAGCGCCTGCTTGTTGAGCGCCTGCATGCTGCGCAGCACCGGCGTCTTCTGGTCCAGCGCCTCGCCGGTGTAGGCGCAGAAGGCGCTGGGAATGTAGAGGGTGGTGCCCAGCACAAAGGCCGGCGAGGTCGGATCCCAGGTGGTGTAGCCCCGCGCCTCAAAGGTCGCCCGCAGGCCGCCGGAGGGAAAGCTCGAGGCGTCCGGTTCGCCCTTGGAGAG
>DXIA01000027.1 GCA_019113125.1 Candidatus Pygmaiobacter gallistercoris
ATCTGGCTGGTCCTGCTGATCTTCGCGCTGATTGCCCTGTTCAACGTTGCCAAGGGCAAGGACGCCGGCGTCCCCCTCTGCAAGAGCTTTGCGGACAAGGCGTTCGGCCTGGTCAAGACGGTCACCTACGCACAGGCCGCCCCGCAGCAGCCCCAGAATCCCCAGAATCCCCAGTAACCTTTTAGGTATCACCGGAGCGCTTTAGGTGTGGCGCTCCGGTTTTTTTGTTTTGGGCGGAGTTGAGATTTTTTCTTGCTTTTTGCCCGGACCCGGAATAAAATAATAATGTATGTCCCACCGTGGAGTACACGGGAAACACAACCAATTTTTCAGGAGGAGACCGCCCTTGTCCAAGCAATACGAAGAGGAGATTCGCCGCCGGCGCACCTTTGCAATCATCAGCCACCCCGATGCGGGCAAAACAACCCTGACCGAAAAGCTGCTGCTCTACGGCGGGGCGATTCAGCTGGCCGGCACCGTCAAGGGCAAAAAGACCCAGCGCGCCGCCGTCTCCGACTGGATGGAGATCGAAAAGCAGCGCGGCATCTCGGTCACCAGCTCGGTGATGCAGTTCAACTATGACGGCTACTGCATCAACATTCTGGATACACCGGGCCATCAGGATTTCTCGGAGGACACCTACCGCACCCTGATGGCGGCGGACAGCGCGGTCATGGTCATCGACGCGGCCAAGGGCGTGGAGCGGCAGACCGAAAAGCTGTTCAAGGTCTGCCTGCTGCGGGACATCCCGATCTTCACCTTCATCAACAAGATGGACCGGGAGGCGATGAACCCCTTTGATCTGCTCGAGGACATCGAGCAGAAACTCGGGATCCGCACCTACCCGATGAACTGGCCGATCGGCAGCGGCAAGGGATTCAAGGGGGTTTACAACCGGGAAAACCGGGAGATCCTCTCCTATGGCGATGAGGTCGGCAGCGCACTGGGCGGCCAGCACAAGCTGGCGGCCATCAAGGCGACCCTCGGCGATCCCGACCTCGATCAGCTGATCGGCGCCGAGCAGCACCGCACCCTCGCCGACGACATCGAGCTGCTGGACGGCGCGAGCTATGATTTCGACCTCGAGGAGATCCGGCACGCCCGGCTCTCCCCCGTCTTCTTCGGCAGCGCGCTGACCAACTTCGGCGTCGAGCCGTTTTTGCAGGACTTTCTGCGGCTGACCACCCCGCCGCTGCCCCGCCGTTCCGACATCGGCGAGATTGATCCGATGAGCGAGGACTTCTCCGCCTTCATCTTCAAGATCCAGGCGAACATGAATAAGGCGCACCGGGACCGGATCGCCTTCATGCGGATCTGCTCGGGCCGGTTTGAGAAGAACATGGAGGTGCTCCATGTGCAGCAGGACCGCAAGATGCGGCTCTCCCAGCCCCAGCAGATCCTCGCCTCGGAGCGGGAGGTCATTGACGAGGCCTGGGCCGGGGACATCATCGGCGTCTTTGACCCCGGTGTCTTCTCGATCGGCGACACCCTCTGCACCCCGGGCAAAAAGTTCCGGTTTGAGGGCATCCCCACCTTTGCGCCGGAGCACTTCTGCCTGGTCCGGCAGAAGGACACGATGAAACGCAAGCAGTTTATCAAGGGCACCAGCCAGATCGCCAACGAGGGCGCCATCCAGATCTTTCAGGAGCTGGGCGGCGGCATGGAGGAGGTCGTGGTCGGCGTGGTCGGCGTTCTGCAGTTTGAGGTCTTCGAGTACCGGCTCAAAAACGAGTACAACGTCGAGGTCATCATGCAGCGGATGCCGCATCAGTTCATCCGCTGGATCGAGAATGAGGAGCTCGACCCCAATACCCTCTCCCTGACCAGCGACACCAAAAAGGTGCAGGATATGCACGGCGGCAAGCTGCTGCTCTTCACCAACACCTGGAGCATCCAGTGGGCGCTTGACCACAACGAGGGGCTGCAGCTGTCGGAGTTTGGGCGCTCAGAATTCTGATGCCGTTTTTATCTTGTTTTTCCCCGTTTCCGTGGTTGTAATAGCAATATGAAATTTATTGGCGCTCCTTTTCACCTTGTGTGAATTTTTTCCAGCGCCAATATTTTTTTTCGTACAATACATACTAAAAACAGTTGAAAATTGTATGAAAACAGTTGATTTCTCTTGTTTTAACAAAATTATACAATTTTAGTTTACTTTTATGTCCCGGATTGATATAATAAGTGTACTTTAAGTTTCACCAAGAAACGGAAAGAAGGAGATTGACCGATGAAAAAGATGATGCTGTTCCTGCTCAGCGCCTGCATGATGCTCTCGCTGGTCGCCTGCGGCGGTTCCAAAATCGCCGACGGCACCTACTCGGCTGAAATCAGCGACGCTTCTGCCGAGGCCAACCACGGTTGGAAGGACTTTTTGACCATCACCTACAAGGATGGCGAGATGGTGGACGTCCAGTTTGACGCCAAGGATGCCGACGGCAACCTCAAGACCGAGTCGACCAACCCGGAGAACTATCCGATGGATCCCCAGCCCTCCGTCTGGATGCCTCAGCTCGAGGAGAACATCAAGGCGACCTCCAATCCGGATAAGGTCGCGGCCGTCGCCGGCGCCACCACCGGCAGCAACCACGCCAAGGAGCTCTACCGCGCGGTTCTCGAGAAGGCCAAGGCCGGCGATACCTCGGTTGCCGTTATCGACGTCGAGGGTTAATCAGACCTATAAAAAAAGACCAGCTTTCGCTGGTCTTTTTTCTTTGCAAGCGCGATCAATGCGCGGCTGTGACATCCTGATCCGCCCGTTTCTGCCAGCCCGAAAGCACACCGGAGAGCAGAACGCCGA
>DXIA01000028.1 GCA_019113125.1 Candidatus Pygmaiobacter gallistercoris
ATAAAAACCGCCTTGTTACAACACCCAAAGCCCATTATATAATAGTATTATTATATTAATTTTCATTTTTAACGGCAAAATGAGGAAAAAACCAGCCGTGGGGCGGGTTTGCCGCGAAAAAACTATTGACAGTTTCCACAGATTTAGGCTATACTTCTAAGGTGCAGGGCTATGCAATCCGGCAAACGCTGCAAAACCGATGTAACGCCCTTTGTTCGGCGTACAAATAACGCCCGTCAGGGCAGACCTGAAATTGGAGGAAATCAAGATGAAGAGAACTTTTCAGCCCAAGAAGCGTCAGCGCACCCGTGAACACGGTTTTCTGTCCCGCATGAAGACAAAGAATGGCCGCAAGGTCATCGCCGCCCGCCGCAGCAAGGGCCGCGCGAAACTCGCCGTCTGATTCGAGGTGGATCGGCGGGCGCCCGTCCTCCCCTCACTTCTGAAAAGGGCCGCCGCAGCAGGTGGCCTTTTCCTCTTACATGGGGGTTTTGACCGCCCGCCGCCTTTTCTGGAGGAGATTGTTTGCGCTACGAATCGATCGTCCGCAACAGCGACTTTGCCCGGGCCTACCGGCGGGGAAAGAGCTTTGTGAGTCCGTTTCTGGTCACCTATGTGCTGCGCCGTCGCACCGGCGGGGTGCGGGTGGGGATCACCACCAGCAAGAAGATCGGCGGGGCGGTGCAGCGGGTGCGGGCGCGCCGGGTGATCCGGGCGGCCCTTGCCGCGACCGGGCTGGATGAAAAGAAAAATGTCGATCTGGTCTTCGTCGCCCGCACCGCAACCACCCGGGTCAAGACACCGAAGGTGGAAAAGGCGATGCGGGCCCACCTCGCCGCAGCGGGGCTGCTGGACGAATGATCCGCCGGGCGCTGATCGCGCTGGTGCGGGCCTACCAGCGATGGATCTCGCCGCATCTTGGCAAGAACTGCCGGTTTATCCCGACCTGCAGCGCCTACACGATTGAGGCGCTCGAGGTGCACGGGGTGTTTAAGGGCGGGCTGCTGAGCCTGTGGCGGATCCTGCGCTGCAATCCGTTTTGCAGTTACGGATTTGATCCGGTGCCCAAAAAGGGGCGCTGGCGCAGCGAGGAGAGAAAACTGACAAAACCCCGCTGACCGGCTGGGGAAAAATAAAAGGCCGCCGTTTCGGCGACAGTTAGGATGGAGCTATGCAGTTTTTGGGATTTTTGGGTGGGCCTCTCGGCTACATCATGGAGGCAATCTACAAATTTGTCATCAGCGACTATGGTCTCTCGCTGGTGCTCTTCACCGTGTTGCTGCGGGTGGCGATGTTCCCGCTGCGGGTCAAGCAGCAGAAATCCACCGCCCGGATGGCGGCCTACCAGCCGATGATTCTGGAGATCCAGAAGAAATACGCAAAGGACAAAAACCGCCAGCAGGAGGAGCTGATGCGGCTGCAGCAGGAGTACGGGTATTCCCCGACCGCCGGCTGCCTGCCGATGCTGATCAACTTCCTGGTGCTGTTCGGCATCATTGAGGTCGTCTACCGGCCGCTGACCTATATTCTGCACATCCCGGCGGATGTCATCACCCCGATTGCGGATATTCTGAATGTCAGTGCGAACAGCTACACGCTGCAGAGCAACATCATCAGCGCGGTGGTCTCGGGCAACCAGCAGGTCATGACCGCGCTGGGCGAGTATCTGCCTGCGGTACAGGATTTCCATGTCATGTGGGGCAACCTCAACCTCGTCGCGATGCCGACCATCAGCCTCGCAGGCTGGATGACCCTGATCTTCCCGGTGCTCTCGATCATCACGATGGTCGCCAGCCAGATCATCATCCAGAAGACCAGCGGCCAGGAGCTGCAGGGCAGCATGAAGTGGATGCCCTGGATGATGAGCGCGATGTTCATCTTCATCGGTTTCACCGTGCCGGTTGGTTTCAGTATGTACTACACCGTCTCGAATGTGCTGATGGTGGTTGAGAGCCTGTTGGCAAAAAAGATCTATGATCCCGAGAAGATGAAGGCCCAGCTCGCCGCCGAGATCGAGGAGAAACGCAAGGCGAAGAAGGCGAAGAAGAAGGTCACCGTCAAGGCCGAGGACGGCAGCAAGGTGGAGAAGGAGGTCTCCGACTCCGAGCTGGCCAGCCTGCGGCTGCAGCGCGCGCGGGAGATCGACGCCGCGCGGTATGCCGACGAGCGCACCGTCCCGCTGACCGCCGAGGAGCGTGCGGCGCTGGAGGAGCAGCTGGGCGGCAAAAAGAAGAAGAAAAAGAATGAAAAGCCGGCGGAGGCCCCGAAGGAGGAGCCGGCCGGGAAAGAGCATGTCTCCGATATGACCGAGGCCGAGCGGGAACTGATGCAGGAGAAGGCCGAGGCCGAGAAGGAACTGGAAGAAGAGCAGAAGAATCAGCAGGAATAACAAGGGGAAAGGAGCGTCGGCAATGAAGGAGTTGATCGTGACCGCCAAGACGGTTGAGGATGCGATCGAGCAGGCATACGCAGAGTGCGCCCGGCTGGGCGTCGCCCGGGAGGAGGTCAGCGTCGAGGTTCTGGAGACCCCGACCCGCCGGTTGTTCTTCTCCTCCCCAGCCAAGGTAAAGGCGGTCTATGGCCAGGAAGAGGCGCCCGCTCCGAAGGAGGAGATCCCGGCCGCGCCCCAGCCGGAGAAACAGGCGCAGCCCAAGAAAAAAGCCGAAAAGCCGGCAAAGGCGGAGGAGAAAGCGCAGCCGACGCCGGCGCAGGAGAAAAAGCCGGAAAAATCTGAGCAGGAAACTCCCGCATCCGAGGCGGAGCAGCCCGCCGAGGGCCCGAAGGTCGACGCGGCGATCGCCTACTTCAAGGCGGTTGCCGCCGGTATGGGGGTGGAGAACATCACCGTTCAGCCGGTGCGGCAGAACAAGAATGTCATCCTGCGGGTCGACGGCCCGGACGTCGGCGTCCTGATCGGCCGCCGCGGCGAGACGATGGAGGCACTGGGCTATCTGACCAGCCTTGCCGGCAACCGTCTCGAGGGGGAGTATGAGAAGATCGGCCTCGATGTTGCGGGCTACCGCAGCAAGCGGGAGAAGGACCTCGCGGCCCTCGCCCGCCGGGTCGGCGCCCGGGTGCAGAAGACCGGACGCAGCCACATGTTTGAGCCGATGAATCCCTATGAGCGGCGGATCATCCACTCGGCGATCAGCGAGATGGAGAACCTGACCAGCGAGTCCACCGGCGAGGGTGCCGACCGCCGGGTCGTCGTCCGTTCCACCGCGCCGAATGCGCTGCCGGACAAGCCCCGCGCCCCGCGCTCCGGCCGAGGCGGCAGGGGAGGTCGCGGTCGTGGCCGCGGCCGTGGATCCCGCAAGGAAACGCGGGAGCCGGCGCCCCGCCCCGAGCCGACCGGTGATACGCCGATCGTCCCCGAGCGGCCGGCCGCCTCGCTGGACGAGGCCTTTGATCTGCCGCTCTACGGCAAGATCGAGCTGTAAACAGAGAGCCCAGCGCTCGGTAGGAAACGCCACCAGACAGGCGGGCAGCGACAGAATGCCCGCCTGTTTTTTCATTCCCGGGTTTTCCACAACAAAAGGGGACCCAGGTGGAAAAGTGGGAGGGAACAGGAATGTTTGAGGATACCATCGCGGCGATTGCGACCGCGCCCGGCCGGGCCGGGATCGCCTGTGTGCGGATCTCGGGGCCGCAGGCCTATGAGGTGGCGGCAGGGGTATTTCGCCCGGCGGATGCCCGGCGCAGTCTCGCGAAGGCAAAGGGGTATACCGCGCTGTTCGGCCATGTCTTTCGGGGACCGCAGCGTCTTGATGAGGCGATCGCGCTGTGTTTCCGCGCCCCGAAGAGTTACACCGGCGAGGATGTCGTCGAGCTCTCGGTCCACGGGGGCGAGGCGGTGGTCCGCCAGCTGCTGTCCGCCTGTTATGACGCCGGCGCCCGTCCCGCTGCGGCGGGGGAATTTACCCGGCGGGCCTTTCTCAACGGCCGGGTCTCGCTGACCCAGGCCGAGGCGGTGATGCAGATCATCGAGGCCACCGGCGCCGACGGCGCCCGGGCCGCCGCCGCCGCAATGGAGGGGGCGCTCTGGAAGAGCATCCGGGAGATCACCGACAGCCTGACCGCGCTGGCCGGCCATATCGCCGCCTACACCGACTACCCCGAGGAGGATGTCGAGGCGCTGCAGCCCCAGCACCTGCGGGAGGTGCTCTCCGACGCGCGGGGCCGGCTGCAGAAATTGCTCGCCGACTACGAGGGGGGCAGCATCCTCCGGCGGGGGGTGCGCACCGCGATTGTCGGCAGCCCGAACGTCGGCAAGAGCACCCTGCTCAACCTGATGAGCGGGTTTGAGAAGGCGATTGTCACCCCGATCGCCGGGACCACCCGGGATGTGGTGGAGCAGGATGTCACCATCGGCGGGGCGACCCTGCTGCTGGCCGACACCGCCGGCATCCGCAAGACCGACGACCCGGTCGAGGCGGAGGGGATCCGCCGCAGCAACCAGAAACTCGAGGAGGCAAACCTGATCCTCGCGGTCTTCGACTCCTCCCGTCCCCTCACCGATGAGGACCGCGCGCTCGCCGACCGCTGTCGCGGCCGGCTCGCGATCGCCGTCTTCAACAAGACCGATCTGCCCCGGCAGGCGGACCTCGACGAGATCGCCGGCTGTTTCTGCCGGGTGGTGCCGCTCAGCGCCCGGGAGGAGGGATTCTCCCAGCCGCTGCGGCAGGCGATTACCGGCCTGATCGCCGAGCGGCGGCCGGACCCCGACGCGGCGCTGCTGGCCAACGAGCGGCAGCGGTCGGCAGCTGCCCGGGCCGAGCAGGCGCTCGGGGAGGCGCTGGATGCTGCCGATGCCGGCTTTGCCCTCGATGCGGTCTCGGTCTGTCTCGACGACGCCCTCGATGCACTGTTTGAGCTGACCGGCGAGAAGGCGAGCGATGCGGTGATCGACGAGGTCTTCTCAAAGTTCTGTGTTGGAAAGTAATATTTTATAAAATAATTACAATTTGTATTTTCTTGTGGCGAAGGAGGGATCCGGCCGATGGATCTGCTGGGCAGTTATGATGTGATCGTGGTGGGGGCCGGCCATGCGGGGATTGAGGCAGCGGTCGCCGCGGCCCGGCTGGGCTGCCGCACCGCCCTCTTCACGATGAGTCTCGACGGGATCGGCAACATGCCCTGCAACCCCTCGATCGGCGGAACGGCGAAGGGGCATCTGGTGCGGGAGATCGACGCGCTGGGCGGGGTGATGGGGATCGCCGCCGATGCGACCTTTCTCCAGAGCCGAATGCTCAACCGGGGCAAGGGGCCGGCGGTCCACTCACTGCGGGTGCAGAGCGACCGTCAGCGGTACCATGAATATATGAAACGGCTGCTTGAGCGGACCGAAAATCTCGAGCTCAAGCAGGGGGAGGTGGTGCGGCTGCTGTCGGAGAACGGCCGGGTGACCGGGATTGAAACCCGGCTCTGCGCCGGCTACACCGCGAAGGCGGTCATCCTCGCGACCGGCACCTATCTCGCCGGCAAGATCTATGTCGGGGAGGCCAGCTATGACAGCGGTCCCGATGGGCAGCATGCGGCGGTCGGGCTGTCGGACAGCCTGCGGGCGCTCGGCATCACGCTGCGTCGGTTCAAGACCGGCACCCCCGCCCGGGCGAACCGGCGGAGCATCGACTTCTCCCGGCTCGAGGTGCAGCAGGGGGACGAGCCGGTCGAGCCGTTCAGTTTCATGACCAGAGGACCGCTGAAAAACAAGGTGGTCTGCCACATCACCTACACCAATGAGCAGACCCATAAGATCATCCTCGACAACATCGGCCGCAGCCCGCTCTACGGTGGCAAGATCGAGGGCATCGGCCCACGCTACTGCCCCAGCATTGAGGACAAGGTGATGCGGTTTCGGGACAAGCCCCGCCACCAGATCTTCATCGAGCCCTGCGGGGAGGACACCGACGAGATGTATCTGCAGGGGATGAGCAGCTCGCTGCCCGAGGAGGTGCAGAACGCTTTTTACCACACGATTGTGGGGCTTGAGCATCTCGAGATCATGCGGCCGGCCTACGCGATCGAGTACGACTGCTGCGATCCGCTCGAGTTGGATGCCTCCCTCGCCTTCAAGGCGGTGCCGGGACTGTTCGGCGCGGGCCAGTTCAACGGGACCTCCGGTTATGAGGAGGCCGCCGCTCAGGGGCTGATCGCCGGCATCAACGCCGCCCGGATGGTGCAGGGGAAGGAGCCGGTGCTGCTCGAGCGGCAGTCGAGCTACATCGGCACCCTGATCGA
>DXIA01000029.1 GCA_019113125.1 Candidatus Pygmaiobacter gallistercoris
GTCTCATTTTTAGCACTCTCTCATTTTTTGTCCGTGGCGGCCCGATCTTTCGCGCGGGTCAGCCGTCCGCACCGGCGCTCTCCTGCTGCTCGCGGGCAAGCATCTGCCGGAATTCATTGGGGGTCATCCCCTCCAGTTTCTTGAAAGTCCGCACCAGCGCCTGCGGGTCGCCGAACCCGGACAGCGCCGCCGCCCGCTTGACCGTCTCGGTCTTCATCAGCTCCTTGGCCCGCTCGATCCGCAGCCGCTGGATCTGATCGATCAGGTTGATCTTCATGCATTTTTTGTACTCACGCGACAGGTAGGCCACGCTGATCCCGAACTGCTCGGCGATGCTGCTGACCGTGAGGCTGTTCTCGGTGTAGTGCTCGGTCACATACTGCTGCACCTGCTCCATCCGCTTGGAGCCGCTGATCTCCGGCGCGCTGTCGTGGCTGATCCGGATGATCTCGGCGAAGATCTTCTCGGTCTCGGCCCGGAAATCCTGAATGTTGTTCACCTGGTAGAGCCGGTTGCCGTAGTCCAGCCGGGCGATCTCGCTGTCGCTGATGCCGGGCTGGTCGACCAGCGCGGCGAGCAGCACCTCGATGAGGCCGTAGACCCGGTACTTTGCGATCTTGAGCATCTGTGGCCCGGCGGGCAGATCGGACATCAGCTTGCGGAAGGTCTCCTCCGCGCCGGTGTAGTCCCGCTCATCCAGCCGGTTGATGAGGTTACGCATCGACTTGAGGTAGGGCAACAGGACGTTGTTGGGCAGATCCTCCTCCTGCTGCACCTGATCCTTGTCCCAGAAATCGAGGTAGGACAGATTCTCCATCGTCCGCTGCACCTGCCGCTCAAACTCCTGCGCCCCCTCGCCGAACAGCGGGTGGGTCGCGGCGAGGGTGACGGCATAGTACTTCTGGTAAAACTCGGTCAGCTGATGCAGAATCCCGTTGAAGTACCCCTCATCCTGGCTCTCACTGCAGGAGCCCAGCACGATGTAGTACCGACCCACCACCGCAATGCTCCCCACCACCCCGCGGGCAAACAGCAGGTCGCCCAGCAGGTTGTTGAGCACGAAGATCGGGGTCACGTCGGCATTCTGCCACGCCATCTCCCGGAAGGTGTCCTCCTGATCCTCGAGGTGGAACAGCCCGAACAAAAAGAACCGCCGCTGCTCCTGGATACCGGCCAGCGACATGCATCGCCGGGCGGTAGCCAGCCTGTTGTCCTCCGGCTGGGCGCTGCAGATCCGCTGGATCAGCTCCCCGATGCCCAGCGGGATGAGGAACCGGATCTCCTTCTGTCCGGCCTCGTTCTGGTTTCGGAGCGCGACGATGCTGTTTCTTGCCTTCTTGATCAGATGCCGCTCGTCCCCCTGCACCGTGACCTCGGCCAGGTACTTCATCGGCAGCAGCACCCGCCGATAGAGGATCAAAAAGAGCACCGCAAGGCTGCACACACAGGCGACGCCCAGCCAGATGGCGGTCCGCTGAAAGCTCTCCATGCCGACCGCGCTGGGCAGCAGCGGCACCCCCACCATGATGTCGTTCTGCTGCAGCTGGGAGAAGACGCAGATGGTGGCCATGTACTCCTGCCCATCCCGCTCAAATGTCCGGTTTTCCAGAACCTGGCGGCGGATGTCAAGGTATTCCCGCTGGTCGACCCCGCTGTCGTTTGTATAGACATATCCGGTTTCGCCACCGATCAGAATCAGTCCGTCCAGGTTCCCCATCGGGACCAGCTGATCCAGCGGCAGGCTCAGGATCACATAGGCGATGATCCGGTTGCGCTCATAGATACTGCGCAGCATGATGCACCGGTTCTCACTGTAATAGAGGTTGCGGCTGGAGTAGACGGGATTCTCCCGCAGCGCCGAAAAGCTGACCCGGTTCTCGGTCGCCGCGGCAGTCATCTGTTCCACCTCCTCGGTGCCCGTCCCAACCTGCTGCGCTGTCACCACCGTCTCGAGATTCGGAAACAGCACCATCAGATCGAGATAGTCGACGCTGGAGACATAGCCGATGTTCTCCAGCTGCCGGCGGAGCAGCCCGATCTTGCTCTCGATCTCCTCCGGGCTGTCCCCCTCTGGGTTCGACAGATCCGAAATCGTGCTGTCGGTCGCGAGCAGCTCGCAGATCCGCTCGCTGCGCGTGATGTTCAGATACACGTTGTCCGAAATCGTCTGGAACTGCTCGGAGATCATGCTGGCCGCATTGCGGGAGATGATGCGCGAGCTGATCTGCAGCCCCACTACAAACAGTGCGAGCAGCGTGCAGACGACAAGCAGGTAGGGCCACAGGACCGACAGGATCTCCGCTGTGCTCAGTCGACTCTCCTTCTTCATCTTCTTCTCCTCAAGATACACCGCACCGACCCGCCGCGCGGGATCTCCCCGTTCGGTCCGGCGGATCGGCTCACAAAGCACTTCCCTCGTTTTCGATCATTTCACCCACTGTATTGTATCATAAATTTTTTACATCGTCCACCAGCGTCCACCGGCGTCCGCTGATACCAAAACGCCGTGACAGATGAAGAGGTCCGGACCAACAAGGTCCGGACCTCTTCCTTTAAAGGTAGTTCTTTATATAAACTCGGTTTCACATGCCGAGGAAAAACCTGCAGAACAGCGCGGCGGCGACGACGAACGGCGCGGAGCCGGGCACCAACAAACCGTACTACCAGTCGTCGTTCGCCTTGTTGCGGATCGGCAGCAGTTGGTAGGCCAGCTGCGGCCCGAGGTCCCGGGCCTAGTTCATCGCGAACCCGGTGGTGCTGCCAAACCCCATACCGACCATCCAGACCAGCAGCCCAACCCCGATCGGGAGCCACACCTCGTAGTTCTTCGCGATCAAGAGGCCATCGGGGATGGCCACAACCTTCGCGTCGCGGCCAGCGATCTCGCGGGCATGGGCGAGGCCTTCGGCGTTTTTCCCTGCACCCGCATCAAAATCGACCTTTTAGGGTGCCCTCAACATCCGGAACGGATGTTGTATGTTTTTCCCCAGAATTTTGGATGGAGAAAGTGCAAAGAGCGGCCCCTCAAGCCTTGATGGCTTGGGGGGCCGCTCTGAGTGCTTTCTACGCCAAAAGTCTACGGCGGAACGTAATTTTCCATGGGAAAGTTTCACTTCCCGAAAGGAAGTTGCGTTTTCTTATCCTGCCACACCTAATGCAGTACCTTTTTATTGTATGATTGCGCTTACGCCCGCAGCTTGGCAAGGCCCTCCGCGAGGGGGCGAAAGTCAAAGCCGTTGACCCGCTGCAGCTTTTCGGCGATCGCGGGGTCAAAGCCTGCCGCAGCGCCGTGGGCGCCGGCGATCGCGCAGGCAATCGCCCCCATCGTGTCGGTGTCCCCGCCGAGGTTGGCGCACAGCTGTGCGCAGCGCAGCAGATTCGACCCGGCGCGGTAGGCCATCGCGATCGCAGCCGGCACCGACTCGGCGGTCGGCAGCCCGCAGCCATTGAGCTCGTAGACCTGTTTTGCGAACGCGTCGTCAGCCGCGGTGCGGTCGGACAGCTCGAAGAGAAAGGCGAGCCGGGCCGCCACCGAGGGGCCGCAGACCTCGTAGCCCCGCTTTGCGCCAGCCCGCGCCCCGGCAAGCGCCGCCTCGGGCAGCGCGGCCAGCGGGCCGCCGGCGATGCCCTGGGAGACCGCCGCCGCGACGGCGCAGGCCCCCGCGATCGCGCTCTGGGTGTTGTGGGTCGCAAGGCAGACCCGTGCGACCCGGCTGGCGAGCTGTTCGGGTTTTTGATAGTCGCTGATCGCCCCGACCGGCGAGATCCGCATTGAGGCGCCGTTGGTCTCCCCGAATTTGCCCGCCTCGGCGACCGGAACCCCCTGGGCGATCTGGTCGAACGCCCGCCGGGTCGAGGGGCCAATGATGGTCCGGCTCTTGGGGTTCTCCTCCGCCCACTGCTCGATCCGGTGGACCAGATCGAGCGGGTCGGGCTCGCCGCCGGTTTCGATCAGCAGCTGGGCAACAATCGTGGTGACGATGGTATCGTCGGTGGTCTCATACGCCGAAAGACCGGCGCTGATCTCGTTGTCCGGCGGGCCGGGCAGAAAGGTGGTGATCCGCCCGAAGGTCCGCCGAATCCGCTGCCGGCTCCACATCTCAGCCGGCATCCCCATCGCGTCCCCGACGGCGCAGCCGACCAGCATGCCGTAGATCCGTTCAACTTCTCCGCTCATCTATTCATTCCTCATTCCGCGTCAGATCATTCCGATTCGCAGCACGAACCGGATCAGGATACATCCGATGGTCAGCGCGATCGCCCCGGCGCTGACCAGCCAGTCCGAGGGGCGCATCTTGGTCTCGGTCAGGTTGGTCCAGCCGCGGTTTGCCCCATAGCCGCGGTTGGTCATCGCAATCGAGAGGTGGTCCGCCATCAAAATCGAGTTGGTGACCAGCGGGATCATGATCGGCACATAGGCCCGCAGCTGGCCGAGGATCCCCTTGCCGCCGACCCCCGCGCCCCGCGCCCGCTGCGCCTGAAAGATCATCTCCTTCTTCTGCATCATGGTCGGGACGAAGGAGATCGCGGTCGCGACCACGATCGAGAGGACGTAGGACGCCTTGATCTTGTTGAAAAAGCCGAGCAGCGCGTCCACCGGGGTACAGATGGTGAAGACGCTGGTCACAAACACCATAATAAAGATCCGCAGCATAAAGGTCAAGCCCTGCAGCAGCCCGCCGAGGGTCGCCTTCGCCCCCAGCAGGGTGAAAAGCACCTGGGCGGAGGAGGGCAGGCGGAAGTTCTTGGGCACCGCGGTGAAACAGGTGATCGCAATGATGAGCAGAATCACCGGAATCAGCGCCTTGAGGGCACCGAAGACCGATTTCATCCGCAGCCGGGCCGGCAGCACCGCGGCGAGCAGTGCTGCGGCGAGCAGCAGGTTCGGCAGCGGGTGGTTGAAGAGAAACACCATCACCACCACGCAGAAAAAGCAGACGATCTTGGCGGTGACGTCCATCCGATGCAGGTAGCTGTCATCCATGCTGTGCTCCCTCCTCTCTGAGCAGCGCGCTTGTCAGCTCGTCGGCGGTCAGCGCGGGCCGCTGCGCCCCGAGCCGCTCCGAGAGCTCGACGATCTGGGGCCGGGCGACAAAGGCCCGGGCCAGTTTTTCCTTCTCGGCAAAGACCTCGCGCGGGGTGCCGTCGGCGAGGATCGCCCCATGCTCCATCACCACCACCCGGTTGGCGTGGGCGGCGACGATGTCCATGTCGTGGGTGATCATGACGATGGTGGTGCCCGCCGCGTAGAGCTGGTCGATCAGCGCCATCATGCTCTGGATGCCCTCCCAATCCTGGCCGGTGGTCGGCTCGTCCACCACCAGGATCTTCGGCTTGAGGACCAGAATGCTCGCCACCGCCACCCGCTGGCGCTGCCCCTTGCCGAGGGAGAACGGGTGCTCCTGCAGCACCCCGGTCAGCCCGAGCAGTTCGGCGACCTCCCGGATCCGGCGGTCCGCCTCTTCCTCGCCGATGCCGGCGTTTTTCAGCCCGAAAGCCATCTCCTTATAGACGCTGGTGGAAAAAATCTGGTTGTCGGGGTTCTGAAAGACATAGCCGACCTCCTGCGCGAGGGTGTTCGGCTCCTCCCCGGCGGTGTCCCGGCCGCAGACGGTCACCCGGCCGCCGGTCGGCTTGTGGATGCTGTTGAAGAGCTTTGCGAGGGTGGTCTTGCCCGCGCCGTTCTGACCGATCAGCGCGAGGTAGTCCCCCTTGTGGATGGTGAGGTCAACCCCGTCGAGCACCTGCCTGCCGTCCCCGTAGCCGAAACGGACCTGCTCGAGCCGGATCAGCGCCTCCCCCCGCTCGGGCGCAGGCGGCAAGGCGGGGAGCTCGAGCGGCCGGCCGCCGAGCAGCGGCGCAAACCGCTCCGCTGCCTCCTCAACGGTGAGGGGGATCTCGCTCTGGGCAATCTTTCCCGCCTTATAGAGGTTCCAGCCGACGATGCTCACCGGCAGCGGCTTGACCCCGCACCGGTCCACCAGCTCGAGGTCCCGGAAGAAGACCCGCGGGTCTCCCTGCCAGACGACCTCACCCTCCCGCAGCAGGATCACCGCATCCGCCTTCTCGCAGATCTCCTGGCTCGAATGCTCCACCGCGAGGACGGTGAGATTTTGCTCCTTCTGCAGGCTGTACATTGTGTGGTAGATCTCCTCCCGGCCGATCGGGTCGAGCTCGGAGGTCGGCTCGTCCAGCACCAGGATCGAGGGATTCATCGCCAGCACCCCAGCGATCGCGAGCCGCTGTTTCTCTCCGCCCGAGAGCTCGCTGGTCAGTCGCTGCTCATAGCCCGACAGCCGGACCTTGGCCAGCGCGTCGATGATCCGGTGCAGAATCTCCTCCCGCGGGACAAGGTAGTTGCGGGGACCGAAGGCGACATCCTCCCAGACGGTCCGGCCGAAGATCTGGGTCTCTGGGTCCTGCAGCACCAGCCCGACCTGCTGCGCCACCGTCTGGACCCGGTAGCGGGAGATGTCCAGCCCGGCCGACTCAACACTGCCCTCGACCTTGCCCTCGACGACCTGGGGGATGATGCCGTTGGTCAGCATCGCGAGGGTGGTTTTGCCCGCGCCGGTGCGGCCCATGATGACGGTGAAACTGCCCCGTTCCACCTCGATGTTGACCCCGCGCAGCGCCGGGGCCTGCGCGTTGTCATAAGTAAAGGTCAGGTCTTTTGTGCGGATGGCCGCATCCATGCGATCCCCCTCCTTTGTGGCCCTTGCGCCGCGTGGCCGCCGACAAGCTGCGGCGGCCACGCGGATGTGGGTGCTGATTCTGTTATTTTCTGACGAGTTTTGTGTTGCGCAGTGAGAAGTAGGCGATCGCCGCGATGATCGAGTTGACCGCCGAGGCGACCAGCAGAGAGACGATGTTCGCGACATACAGCGCCCAGCCGCCGATTGGCAGCAGCCAGAACGCCAGGCCGAAACTGTTGAGAATCGAGGCGACGATGACCGCCACGACAACATGGACCACCGTGCCGCCCCGGCCGATCAGCCGGAAGATACAGGCAACAACGCCCATCGAAACCGCGATTGCGATGTGGAACGGGATGGTCAACGGAAATCCGGTGACCGCCGCCGAGAGGATGTGGCCGATCGCGATGACGATCGCCCCTTCAGGGAACCCGAACGCCAGCGCGCAGAAGTAGCCGGGGAAGGAGTCAAGGCCGATTGAGCCGATCGGGCTGGGGATCTTGATCATCGCCCCGACGGCGCTCAGGGCGACAAAGATCGCGATGATGGCAATCCGCTTTGCCGACCAGCTGCTCTTCTTGAGGTTGCCGTTTTCCTGCAGGTTGGTACTCATGAATAACCCTCCTTATCGTCTGTTGTTCTGTTTGTTCCGGCTCTTGGCCGGTTGATTCCTCTCACAGCCGCGCGCGGACCTCCTCGAGGGTGGGCGCGCTGCGGGCGCCGAGCTTGGTGCAGGTGATCCCGGCGCAGATGGTCGAGAACTCGATCGCCTGCTGCAGCGGCATCCCCTGCAGAAGATAGGTGTAGAGCATGCCGCCCATAAAGGCGTCCCCCGCGCCGGTGGTGTCGACGATCTGGATCCCCTGCATACTCGGGGTCTCGTACCGGCGGTCCTGCTCGTCGAAGGCGACCGCCCCCCGGCTGCCGAGGGTGACCAGCAGCGTCCCCTTGAAGTAGGGCCGCAAGAAGGCAAGGCAGGCGTCAAGGTCCTCGGTGCCGCACAGCTGGTAGAGCCCGGCGCGGCAGGGGGCGAAGAGGTCGACCTCCCGCAGGCTTTCGAGGATCCCCTCGGTCGGCGCACCAAAGCCGTTCATTGCCGGCAGCTCGACCTGCATGTTAAAGGCGGTCTTGCGCCCCGCCGCCTTCGCCGCCCGCAGCCCCGCCCGGGCGGCTGCATAGGGCAGAAGATCGGTGTAGAAGACCTTCGCCTCCTTGATGTAATCGGTATCGACGCTCTCGGGCTGGTAGTCGAGGAAGGCGTCCCCCATGTTCAACAGGATGAACTTGCGCCCCGCAGCGTCCACCACGATGTCGGTGTGCAGCGAGACCGCCCCCTCCTTGCGGAGCACCCTGCTCGCGTCCACCTTCTCCTCTGCGAGGCTCTTTAGGATGTCCTCCCCGATCGAGTCGGTGCCGACCAGTCCGAGAAAGCCGCACTTTGCCCCAAGCCGCGCCGCCTGCACCACGACGTTGGTGCCGCTGCCGCCCGGGGTGTAGGTGTTGCTGGTGACCACCGCGAACCCATCCTCGCCGGGCAGGGTATCGACCTTCATCAGCACGTCCATCGCATAGGTTGAAATGCTCACAACATCCATCTGTTATCGCCTCCGCAGTGTAATCATGTGTTTGTAACGGTCCCCCCGGATGAAGATCCGACTCCACTCGATGACCCGCGCGTTCTGGTCATACGCCCGCCGGTCGATCTCGAGCAGCGGGTCATTCCGGTTGATCGCGAGGATCTCGGCCTGTTTCTGGGTCGCCCCGACCGCGCTGTAGGTGTCCTCGGTCATGGTGATCCGCAGCTGGAACTCCTCCTCGAGCACCCGGTAGAGCGACTGCATCTGCTCGAGCCGTCCGAGATCATGCCCTTTCAGCAGATCCAGCGCGATGTAGGACTGGTTGGTGGTGATCGGCTCCCCGTCGGCGGTGCGCACCCGGTAGATCTCGACCACCTCGTCCCAGGGATGCAGCTCGAGCATCCGGGCGACCTCCTCGTCCGGCCGGATCACCCGCACCCGCAGATCCCGCACCCCCGGCTCCATCCCCTGCCGGCGCATCATCTCGGTGAAACTCATCAGCTCGGATCCCCGCGACTTGAGCTTGGAGGGGGCGACCTTGGTGCCCACCCCCCGCACAATCGTCAGAAAGCCCTCGTCCACCAGCAGGGTGATCGCCCTGCGCACGGTGGTCCGGCTGACCCGGTAGTACTGCTCGAGCTCCTGCTCGCAGGGGATGAACTCCCCCGGTTTGTAGACCCCGGCGGTAATCTTTGCCTCGAGGTCCTCCTTCAGCTTGCTGTACAGCGCCCCGATCGCCGTCCCCTCCCTTCCTGGTCATACTGACGTCATGACATCATGATGTCTTTGCCTGTTTTCAGTATACATTTTTGGCAATATAAATACAATTTGCGTTATAAACAAATTTATTTTGTAGTTTTTGCACATCTAAACAGAGGGATTAACAAATCCGGCAAATCGGTCGAAGAAAGAAAAGGGAAGATATTTTTATATAAAGAGAGGAAAAACCGCGATGATGTGGAAGGACAGCTACCGGCTGGGGGTCGACCGGATCGACAACCAGCACATTGAATTGTTCCGGATGACCGATGAACTGGTCGCGGCGGCGCGGGACGGCGCGCCGGTCGAAACCTGCCAAAAGATCCTCAGCTTTCTCAAGGACTATGTGATCTACCATTTCCGAGATGAGGAGGCCTACCAGGCGTCGGTGGGCTACCAGGGCATCGAGGCCCACAAGGCCGAGCATCGGCAGTTCACCAAGACGGTGCTCGACTACGAAAAGCAGCTCGAGGCGAACGGCTTTTCCCAGAAGACGATGAAGGATCTCGCCGGTAACGTGACCGCCTGGCTGATCTACCACGTCGTCGACA
>DXIA01000030.1 GCA_019113125.1 Candidatus Pygmaiobacter gallistercoris
CGCCCACCGCTGTGAGGAGGTCTGTCCCCGCGGCGCGATCACCATCAAGGACCACAGCGCCCACATCGACCACGCCAAATGCGTCGGCTGCGGCAAGTGCGCGTCAGTCTGTCCCTACAGCGCGATCAGCAAGCACACCCGCCCCTGCGAAAACGCCTGCAAGGTCGGCGCGATCAAGATGAACGCGAAGAAGAAGGCGGAGATCAATAACGACAAGTGCATCTCCTGCGGCTCCTGCGTTTACATGTGCCCGTTCGGCGCGATCGTGGACAGCAGTTTCCTGGTCGATGTGATCGGGATGTTGCGGCAGAGTCATAATAACAAGGATTACAAGGTCTATGCCGTCGTCGCCCCCTCGATCTCGAGCCAGTTCGGCTATGCAAAGCTCGGACAGGTGGTCTCAGGGCTCAAGCAGGTCGGGTTCTACAACGTCGTCGAGGCGGCCCTCGGCGCCGACATGGTCTCTCTCTCCGAGTCCCGCGAGCTGGCCGAGCGCGGTTTTTTGACCAGCTCCTGCTGCCCGGCCTTTGTCGATTACATCAAAAAGAACTTCCCCGCGATGGTGGATAAGATCTCCACAAACCTCTCCCCGATGGGGGCGGTCGGCAAGTTCATCAAGTCGACCGATCCCACCGCGAAGGTGATCTTTATCGGTCCTTGCACCGCCAAGAAGATGGAGTTCCAGCAGCCGGAGGTGCGGCCCTACATCGACAGCGTGCTGACCTTTGAGGAGCTGTACGCGCTGTTCGAGGCCTGCGACATCGATCTAAATGTCCTCGAAGAGGACGTGCTGGACAACGCCTCCTACTACGGCCGGATCTTCGCCCGCAGCGGCGGGCTCTCGGACGCGGTCGCCGAGGCATTCAAAGAGCAGAAGATCACCGACTTTACCCCGAAACCGGTCGTCTGCAACGGCATTGAGGAGTGCAAGCTCGCGCTGCTCAAGGCGAGCCGGAATCTCCTGCCCGGCAACTTCATCGAGGGAATGGCCTGCGTCAACGGCTGCATCGGCGGCGCCGGCTGTCTCTCCCACGGGCCGAAGGACAAGAACGAGGTCGACGAGTACGGCCGTCTCGCGCTGGAAAAGACGATCCAGAACGCGGCGGGGATCACCTTTGGGGTGAATCCGGAAAAAGAGATCTGAATACAAGGCACATCGGCGTGCCTTATCCCCCGGTGTTTCCGGGGAAATATTCCTCCGGGAGGCAATCAAATATGGAGCTACTCAAGCAGCGGATTCTGACCGACGGCGTTGTAAAGGAAGGCAATATTCTCAAGGTGGACAGTTTTCTCAACCACCAGATCGACATCGATCTGCTCAATGAGGTCGGAAAGGAGTTTTATCGGCTGTTTGGGGGCGAGGATCTCACCAAGATCGTCACCATCGAGTCTAGCGGGATCGCGATTGCCGCCATTGCGGCGCAGTACTTTCACCTGCCGATCCTCTTTGCCAAGAAGGCGCAGAGTAAGAACATCGACGGCGAGGTCTACTCCGCGACCATCCGCAGCTACACCCACGGCAACGACTACACCGCCATCCTCGAGAAGAAGTTTCTCGGCCCGTCGGACCGGATTCTGATCCTCGACGATTTTCTCGCCACCGGCAAGGCACAGCGAGGGCTGCTCGAGATCGCGCGGCAGGCCGGTGCGGCGGTTGCCGGTATCGGCATCGTCATCGAGAAGGGCTTTCAGGGCGGCGGCGACGCGCTGCGGCGGGAGGGCTACAACCTGCAGAGCCTTGCGGTCGTTGACGAGATGTCCCCGCAGGGCATCGTTTTCCGGGATCTGTAAGAAGAATTTTCTGCTCCGGACAGCACGTTGTCCGGAGCAGTTTTTTTGTTGACCTCTCCCCCGCCCTGCGATAAAATGAAACCTGTAATTGATTAATTGATTCTGGCGCCGCAGTCCGGCGCCGTTTGTGCGATGGAGGAAGTTTCATGAAGATTCTCGTTCTCAACGCGAGCCCGAAGGGCAAAAACTCGGCCACGGTGCACACCGCCCTCTACCTCGAGGCGCTGCACCCCGAGCACAGTTTCACCTTTCTGCCGGTGGGCCAGCGGATCAAGAGCTATGAAAAGGATTTTACCCCGGTGCGCACTGCGCTGACCGAGGCGGATCTCGTGCTCTTTTGCTATCCGGTCTACACCTTTATCGCCCCCTACCAGCTGCACCGTCTCATCGAGCTGATCAAGGCGGACGGGGTGGACCTCTCGGGCAAGTTTGCCAGTCAGATCACCACCTCAAAGCACTTCTACGATGTGACCGCCCACCGGTATGTCGAGGAAAACTGCTGCGACCTCGGGATGCAGGTGATTCGGGGGCTTTCGGCCGATATGGAGGACCTGCTCTGTGAAAAGGGCCAGAAGGAGGCGCGGGATTTCTTCGACCAGATGATCTTCTCCTGCGATCACGGTCTCTTTATCGTCCCGCCGGTGCAGGCTCCTGCGCGTGAAAAGGAGGTCTACCGGCCCGGCTTGACCCCAGTCGAAAAGACCCTCAAAAAGGACGTTGTCATCGTGACCAACTGTGCCGACGAGGACGAGAACCTCGCGGGGATGATCGAGGATTTCCGGGCGGCACTCCCCTGCGAGAGCCGGGTGGTCAACATCCACCATTTCCCGTTTGACGGCGGCTGCCTTGGCTGTTTCGGCTGCGCGATTACCGGCAAATGCGTCTACAAGGACGGGTTCGATGAATTTCTGCGCAGCACCATCCAGACGGCGGACGGTTTCGTCTACGCCTTCACCATCTCGGACCACTACACCCACTCGAGTTTCAAGTGCTTTGACGACCGGCAGTTCTGCAACGGCCACCGCACCGTCACCCACGGCACCCCGATCGGCTACCTCATCAGCGGCGACTACCGGTATGAGAGCAACCTGCGGATGATCGTCGAGGGCCGCGCCGAGGTCGGCGGAAACTATCTTGCCGGGGTCGCGACCGATGAGGAGAAGACCGCAGAGGGGATCCGCTCCCTCGCCGAGAACCTCGCATTTGCGATGGAGCACCATCTCTCCCGCCCCGCAAACTTCTACGGCGTCGGCGGGATGAAGATCTTCCGCGACCTCATCTATATGATGCAGGGACTGATGAAGGCGGATCACAAGTTCTACAAGGAGCACGGGATCTACGACTTCCCGCAGAAACAGAAAAAACGGATCTGGCAGATGCGGCTGGTCGGTGCGCTGATGGCGATCCCCTCGGTGCAGAAAAAGGCAAAGGGCAAGATGACCGAGGCGATGGTCGCCCCCTATGAAAAGGTCATCAATGAGCTGAAAAAGTCCTGAAACAAAAGGCCTTTGGGAGGGTTCCCAAAGGCCTTTTTACATCGTTATTTCAGCTTTGCGCCGTCGTGAAACGCCCGGCCGACCACCTCGCCCAGCTTGCGGTAGGTGGTGTGAATCGGGTCAAAGAGGATCGGCTGCAGCTTGTCGGGATCGATCTTCCCCTCCGCGTCGAGCACCGACGCATCGGCACTGACGTTGACGATCTCCCCCACCAGCCGGCAGCTGCGCGGATCATAGCTGACCAGCTTGCACTCGAGGGCCATCGGCAGCTCGTCGATCAGCGGGGCGTCGACAAAATCCGACTTGGTGGTGTGCCAGCCGGCCTTCTCGACCTTGTCCACCACATCGCCGCCCGAGACGATGCCGACATAATCGCAGGCCGCCATCTGGGGCGCGGTGGCCATGCTGATGGTGAAGGCGCCGCGTTTCTGGATGTTCTCGGTCGTCTTGTGGCCAGCGCTGATACAGACGGTCACCTCGTTCGCCTCACTGATGCCGCCCCAGGCCGCGTTCATCGCGTTGGGCAGATCGTCATCTCCATAGGCGGCGAGGATAAACACCGGCTGCGGATAGGTCCAGGGCTTGGCTCCAAAGTTTTTGCGCATCTTTTTTCCTCCTTCGCGATCAGCAAAATTCTGTTGCTCCTATCATAGCACGCCGCCGTGACAAAAACAAGAAACAGGCGGCGGCCGGTTCCCCGGCTGCCGCCTGTTCTCTCTCATTTCTGAAACCCGTTCAAAAACCGCTTGATCCGCTCGTTCTGCTGGTTCTCGAAGAACTCCGCCGCGGTGCCGCCGGCGATGATCTCTCCGTTCTCAAAGAAGAGCACCCGATCAGCGACGGTGCGGGCAAACTCCATCTCGTGGGTGACGATCAACATGGTCATGTCCTGCTGCGCCAGCTTTGCGATGACCGCAGTGACCTCGGCGGTCAGCTCAGGGTCCAGCGCGCTGGTCGGCTCATCAAACAGCATCATCTCGGGATTGACCGCCAGCGCCCGGGCGATCGCCACCCGCTGCTGCTGTCCGCCTGAGAGCATTGCCGGGTAGCTGTCCGCCTTGTCCTCCAGCCCGACCAGCCGCAGCAGCCGGTCGGCGTTCGCGATCGCGTCCGCCCGGTTCTGCCCGAGGACCTTCATCGGCGCAATCGTGATATTTTCAAGGCAGGTCAGGTGCGGGAACAGGTTGAACTGCTGAAAAACCATGCTGGTCTTCATGCAGATGTGGCGCAGCTCCTTCTCCGGCGGGTACTTGACCTGCCCATCGACCGTGTCGACCACCAGCTCGCCGTCGAGGACGATCCGGCCGCTGGTGACCCGCTCGAGATTGTTGATGCAGCGCAGCAGCGTCGACTTTCCGCTGCCGGAGGAGCCGATGATCGCCACCGCCTCGCCCCGCTCCATACTCAGCGAAACCCCTCGCAGCGCCTCAAAGGAGCCGTACTTTTTGGTCAGATGTTCCACTGTCAAAATCGGCATCGCTCACCCCTCCTTCTTCTGGTGCCGGCTGAACCGCTTTTCCAGCCGCTCGTAGACAACGGTGAGCACAAAGGTGAGCGCGAGATAGATCAGCGCGACCAGGATGTAGGCGGTGATGTCCATATCCCGGTTGACCGCGCCCTCGGCCGCCTTCAGCAGCTCACCGACCCCGATCGCGGTGACCAGCGCGGTGTCCTTGACCAGCGTGATCGTCTCGTTGCAGACCGGCGGGATCACCCGGCTGACCGTCTGGGGCAGGATAATCAACCGCATCGTCTGCCACCGGGTGAACCCGAGGGTTTTCGCCGCCTCGTGCTGGCCGCGGTCGATCGACTGGATGCCGGCGCGATAGATCTCGGCAAAATAGGCGGCATAGTTGAGCACAAAGGTGACCACCGCCGAGGTCATCCGGTCAAACGCGATGCCGAGGAACGGCAGTCCGTAGTAGATGAAGAAGAGCTGCAGCATCAGCGGGGTGCCGCGAAACACCCAGATATAGATGCGGGAGAGCCAGCGCAGCGGCGGCACCTTCGAGATGCTGCCGAGGGTAAAGACCAGACCCAGCGGCAGTGAGAAGACCAGGGTCAGCGCAAACAGCAGCAGTGTCTGCCCGAGGCCCCGAATCAGCGAGGGCATCAACAATGCCATATAGGATAGATCCATACAATTTCCTCCACCGCAGCCGGCCGGCTGCATTTCCTTAGGACAGCAAAACCGGCGGATGCAACGCACCCGCCGCTCTGCTCTTCATTATACCACAGTTCCAGCGCGGCCGCTAGTCCGCGGCCGCCGGGAAAACTCACCGCAGGACGATGTCCTCGCCGAACCACTTCTCCGAGATCTCGGCCGTCTTGCCGTTCTCGATGCAGGCCGCCAGCGCATCATTGACCGCCCCGGTCAGCTCGGTGTCGCTCTTGCGGAAACCGATCGCGTACAGATCATCGCCAAAGTCAAACGGCGCGACCTCAAAGATATCGCCCAGCTGGGTGTTCTTGTACTGGCCGAGTACCTCGTCGACGATCATCGCGTCGAGCCGGCCCGCCTGCATATCCATAACGACCTGATCATAGGTGTCATACTCGGTGATCTTGTCCTTGATCGACTCATAGACATCGTCCGCCTGGACCACCTCGAGGGCCGAGGACTCCGCCTGCACCCCGATGTTGTAGTTCGCGAGATCCTCCTTGGCGGCGATCTCCACCCCCTTGTTGGTCATGACGATGATCTTGTTGTTGAGATACGCATCGCTCATGCTCAGCGTCTCCTGCCGCTCCGGAGTACTGGAGAGTCCGTTCCAGAGGCAGTCAACCTTGCCGGTGGAGAGCTCCATCTCCTTGGCCGACCATTTGATCGGCTGGAAGACCGGCTCGACCCCGAGCTCGGCGCAGACCGCGGTCGCGAGGTCGATGTCAAAGCCGACCAGATTGCCGTCCGCATCCCGGAATCCCATCGGCGCAAAGGTGTCGTCCAGTCCAATGACCAGCTGTCCCTTCGCCTTGATGTCCTCGAGCGAGGTGGCATAGCTGCCGGACGCCGAGGAACTGCCCGACCCGGCCGCATTGCTGGCGCTATCGGCGGCAGAGCTGCTGTCGCCGCCGCAGGCGACAAGGCTCAGTGCCAGTAACATTGCAATCGCAACAGATAATATCTTTTTCATCCTGTTTTTCCCCTTTTCTCGTTCGGGCGCCTTTGGCGGCACCCTTTTCTGTACAGGGGAATTATACTTCATTCTGATAAAGTTGTAAAGTGATAATTTGGTAATGTGCCGATTTTTGTCTGACCCACCAGTATTTTCTATTGAATGTGGGGAGAACTGTGCAGTTTTGCGTTTTTCTTCCGCTTTTTCGCAGCGGCAAAAAACCTTTCACAAATTCAAATTTTTTCCTTGACAAACGGTGGTCCTTTTCGTATAATAAGAAAGGTCTCTCACGGGACAGACAAAAATGCGGCTTTAGCTCATCTGGTAGAGCGCCACCTTGCCAAGGTGGAGGTAGCGAGTTCGAGCCTCGTAAGCCGCTCCATATGGTGCTGTAGCCAAGTGGTAAGGCAAGGGTCTGCAAAACCCTCATGCGACGGTTCAAATCCGTCCAGCACCTCCATTCAAATCGCAGATAGCTTTATCTGCGATTTTTTTATACCTAAAAAGAGGTATCCGGCCGTTTTCGTCTATCCCGACCCGGTTTTTTCCCGCTTTGGGTGACGCCCGCAACCACCGGTTGCCTCTTTGCCGCAGCTGGTTGGTTGCGGCCTTTTTTCTTTATGGTAAAATGAAACAGCAGAGCCGGCAGGCATTACAAAAGAGCCGGCGAAAGGAGGTTCGATAGAAATGACGATTGGCGAACGGATCGCTCTGCTGCGAAAGCGGGCCGGTCTTTCCCAGGAAAAACTCGCTGCGCTGATCGGCGTCTCCCGACAGGCGATCGGCAAATGGGAGTCAAATCTCTCGCTGCCCGGCATCGACAACCTGCAGGAGCTCGCGCGGGTGCTGGGGGTCAGCTGTGATGAACTGATCACCGGTGTCTCCACCACCCAGCCGGATGCACCAAACGGACAGGTCGCGCTCGAGAGCGTAAAGAGTCTGCTCACGCAGCAGACAGAGACCAGCCGGCGCGCTGACCGCCGGCGGTTCCTGCTCGGCCTGATCCCCGCCCTGCTCGCCTGCCTTCTCGCGCTGGGCGCGGTGGGGTTCTCCTGCGTTCTCTTTTTCCGGGCACAGGGGCTGGAAGACGAACTTGCGGCCCTCTCGGGAAGGATCTCGGCGCTGCAGGGGCAGCTGGCCGCGGGCATCGGGACAAACGACCCGTCCGACTCCGCCGCGCTGGTTGCCGACTACTCCTGCAGCTACACCCTGCTGCCGGGCGGCAAGGCGGTCAGGCTGCAGCTGGAGGCGCTGCCGAAGAGCGTGGCCGCCGGTCAGAGTGCCAGTTTCTCACTGATTGCGGGGGATCAAAACCTCGTCCAGCCGGCAACGGCAGAGGGCGGCGGTTTCCGGGCCGAATTCGAGATCCCGCTCACCGGGGAGTACAACGACTTCAAGGTCTCTTTCCTGCTGAAGGACACTGCCGGGAACACCGAACAGGAGCTGCTCTTCACCGAGAGCGAGTTTCTCACCCGCTACACGATCTGGCTCTCCCTTGATCCCGACACCTTTGCCGCCGCACGGCAGTCGGACGGCAGCTGGATCATTGGCGGGCGGATGGCCCTCTCGGTCGAGCGGAGCGAGGAGCTCTATCCGGTCGCCGGCTCGCTCGAGCTGGTGATCGAGGGCAAAACAGTACAGCGGATCCCACTGGAGGCGGCGACCTTTGACGAATTTGCCGACAGCGGCGATGGAGGCGCGGATGATCAGGCGCCGGTCGCAACCGGATTTATCTCCTACACCGACTTCCCGATCCGGCAATATGCGGCCTCCGGCGCGGAGGAGATCACCGTGATCGCCCGTATCACCGACAACAAGGGCGGCGAGCACACCGCCAGTTGGAGCGCGGCATAAATCTCCAAGAAAAAAAGAGCTGGTTTCAAGGTGTGGCAGAATAAGAAAACAACGGTTCTGCCGTAGACTTTTGACGTAGAAAGCACTTAGAGCGGCCCCCCAAGCCACCAAGGCTTGAGGGGCCGCTCTTCGCACTTTCTCCATCCAAAATTCTGGGGCAGAACTGCAGGGCACCGTAAAAAGGTCGATTTTGATGCGGGTGCAA
>DXIA01000031.1 GCA_019113125.1 Candidatus Pygmaiobacter gallistercoris
CAACCTTTCTGTCCAACTGCGTGGCCCTTGGCTATTTTCTCATCTATCTGCGGGTGCGGGGCAAACGCACCTTGGTCACCATCTCCCCGCGGGAACTGCACCCGGACGGAGCGGTGCTGCGCGGCATCTTCAGGGTGGAAATTTCCGCCTCCATTCAGAACCTGCTCAATGTCACGAGCAATACCGCGATGAACAACTTTGCCGCAGCCTACGGTGCACAGGCGCTGGCGTTTGCCATCGCCCGCAAGCTGTTGCTGGAGCTGCCGCTGCTCTGCCTGTTCAACCTGTTGTTTCCGCTCTATGGCATTCCCTACGCGCAGCCTGCGAGTGAACTTGTTCTCGCAATTGCGGCGGGAGTTGTGGTATTTCGAATCTTTCGCACGACGGATAGTCGTTTGAAAAAGTGATATAAAAGGGCAGCGGCGAAGAAAATCGCCTCTGCCCTTTTTTGCTTAGAATGTAATGAGGGTGCCAAGATCAAGTTCCTTTGCCTTGCGAAAGACCAGCGCCGCAGCGGCGAGATCCTCGATTGAGATGCCGACCGATTCAAAGAGGGTGATCTGGGCCGCATGCTGCCGCCCAGCAACCCGGCCGAGCAGCACCTCGCCGATCTCGCCGGCGATCTCATCGGGGCGGAAGGCGCCTTCCCGCACCGGGACGACGAGATCACCGCTGCCGCCGAGCGCCGCCTCCCGCTGGTCCACAAAGACTCGACTGCGGGTCACCGTTTCGGTGTCCAGCTCCCGCGCGAAGGGGGCACAGGCGCCCACTGCATTCAGATGGGCACCGGGCTGCAGCCATTCCCCCTGCAGGATTGGTTCATGGGACTGGGTGACGGTACAGATGATCGCGGCGCTGCGCACCGCCTGCGCGGGATCGGAACAGGCGACTGCCTCAAGACCGAGGGTCTGCCGTGCCCAGTGCGCACATTCCTCCGCCCGGGCAAAGGTACGGTTCCACAGGAATACCTTTTTCAGGCTGCGCACCCGGGCGATTGCCTCGATGTGCTGCCGCCCGAGCCGGCCGGTGCCGAGAATGGCCAGGGTATCTGCCTCTGGCAGGGCAAGAAGGTCGGTCGCGGCGGCACTGGTCGCAGCGGTGCGCACGCCGGTGATCTCCTCCGCGTCCACAATCGCGGCAAGTCCGCCCGAGACAGAATCAAACAGCGGGATGATTCCCTGATGGCTGCCCGCCGCTGCAGCGGAGGGTCCGGGGAAGACAATCACCTTGGCGCCGCACAGCCCCAGTTCCTGATCCGCCCCGCCCATCACTGCAAATTTGTTCTCATCCGGCTGGGGCAGCATCTGGCGCTGCAGCATCGGCGCGCTGCCCTTTGAGACGCCGCGCAGTGCTGCGCGCATCGCATCAATGCAGTCGTCGATTGTCAGCAACCGGCGCACCAACGCGCGGTCGATCATTCTCGTTTGCACAAAAATCGCCTCGCTTTCACCTATTGCGTCAAAATCAATTTTTATTATACGCCGGCAAAGCGGTATGGGCAATCTAAAATTGGAAAACCGGATTAAAAACTGTTCTGATCGCCCACCCTCTTGGCATAGACTGAAAGCGAGGTGGCGCAGTTGGAATTGACAGCATTGTTGACCGGACAGAGAGCGACCCATGAAAAAAACGCCGACCCGGAGGGGCGGTGCGGGCCGGCGGATACGCTGGGACAGCTGAAGGAGTGCGAATATCTGCTGCGGAAGAACGAGACCCTCTTCAATCTTGAGGATGAGGAGGAGATGATCGACTGCCGCATCTATGAGCGGGAGGCACTGCTGGCCCGATATCAGTATCTGCTGCGGCAAATCCGCGCCGAGCGGGCCGCCGTACAGGTGCAAGAGACACAGACAGTTGCAGAAAAATGGAGAGGGATCATCAAAAGACTGTTGCCTGGGCGCAGCTGGGCCTGAGCGACGGCGGACAGCGGGAAAGGTGAGAAAAAATGACACCAGAAAACATTGGTATTTTGATCGGGATTACGGCGTTGCTCGCGGTGTCCGCCGCGGCAACCAGAGCGAAACATCCGGTTCGGACCAGTATGATCTCGGCTCTTTGCGGCATTGCGGGACTCGGGGCAGTCAACCTGCTCTCCGGTTCCACCGGGGTTTCGATCGCGCTCAACAACGCGACGGCCCTCATCTCGGTCACCCTCGGTGTACCGGGGGTGATCGGTCTGCTCCTGTTGCGGGGCATCTTTCTGGTGTAACAAAAAAGAGAGACAGCCCCCAAATGGGTGCAGCCTCTCTCTTTTTTATTTCAGCGACCAGTCCGTAAGCCGGGTTCTGTATTAAACGACGATCTATCTTGTCCCCGCGTCGCCGCGGGGCTCACGCCACCTCCTGAAAGCACGCGGGGCGCGTATTGCTTTCCTGTCGGGTGTTGCTTCTGGCAGGGTTTACATAGCCGGTGCGTCGCCGTACCGCTGGTGAGCTCTTACCTCGCCTTTCCATCCTTACCGCCCGAGGGCGGCGGTCTATTTCTGTTGCACTTTCCCTAGGGTCGCCCCCGGCTGCCGTTAGCAGCTGCCATTCCCCTGTGAAGCCCGGACTTTCCTCACACCGCGGCGGTAACCGGCCGCGCTGCGCCGTCGTATGAACTGCTCGCGTGAAAACCTGATTGTCCGGCTAATCGGACAGTGGATTGCCCTCGGCGTCGGTGCGAATCTCCCCGCAGAGGATCAGAATCCCCTCGATAAATCCCCAGATGGAACTGGGAACGCCACAGCAGAGCACAAAGAGGATGATCTGACAAATTCCCTTGTCGTTATAGCCCAGATAGAAGTTGTGGATCCCGAGGCCGCCCAGAAAAATCCCGAGAAGACCGGCGGCAAGGCGGCTCTTGCTCTGAACCCGCGGCGGCGCCGAGGCGGCCAGCCGGGTGCCGCAGTTGGGACAGAAGACGGAATCCGGGCTGCAGGGATGCCCGCAGGCCGCACAGAACCGGGACCCGGAAGCCGCGGGGGTGCCGCAGACCGGACAGACCGAATCGGTCGGCGCAAGCGGATGCCCGCAATTTTTACAGAACATCTCCTGCCTCCTTTCACAGCTTTTTGTGTTGTAAAACTGTACAATCAGTATAACACAGATCCGGGATGCGGGCAATCAAAAGGGCAAAATTTGAGAAAAAAACCAAAAGAGTGTTGTAATAAAATACAATTGAACTTATAATAAAAACATTATTGGTCGATCAGCGGTGTAGAAAAGTGTTTCAACCCGCTGAACAGAGAGTATGGGAGGGGTAAGAATGTTCCAAAATGCGTATCTTGAAAAGGTCTACGGTGAAGTTGCCGCCCGCAGCGCGGGCGAGCCGGAGTTCCTGCAGGCGGTGCGTGAGGTGCTCGGCTCGCTCGAGACGGTAGTGGAGCGGCGGCCCGAGCTGGAAAAGTGGGGCATCCTCGAGCGGATCTGCGAGCCCGAGCGGTTTGTGCAGTTCCGGGTTTCCTGGGTGGATGACGCCGGCAGGGTGCAGGTCAACCGCGGGTACCGGTGCCAGTTCAACTCCGCGATCGGCCCTTATAAGGGCGGCCTGCGGCTGCATCCGAGCGTCAATGCATCGGTCATCAAGTTTCTCGGATTCGAACAGGTATTTAAAAACAGCCTGACCGGTCTGCCGATGGGCGGCGGCAAGGGCGGCAGCGACTTTGATCCCAAGGGCAAGTCGGACGCGGAGATCATGCGGTTCTGCCAGAGCTTTATGACCGAGCTGTACCGCCACATCGGTCAGTTCACCGACGTGCCCGCCGGCGACATTGGAGTCGGCGGCAGAGAGATTGGCTACCTGTTTGGCCAGTACAAGCGGATCACCGGCGAGTACAGCGGGGTGCTGACCGGCAAGGGGCTGAGCTATGGCGGCAGTCTGGCCCGCACCGAGGCGACCGGATACGGGCTGTGCTACCTGGTGCAGGAGATGCTTTCCTGCATGAAACAGGACAGCTTTGAGGGCAAGACCACCGTGATTTCGGGCAGCGGCAATGTTGCGATCTACGCCTGTGAAAAGGCACAGTCGCTGGGCGCCAAGGTGGTTGCAATGAGCGATTCCAACGGTTACATCTACGATAAGGACGGAATCAAGCTGGAGGTCGTCAAGCAGATCAAGGAGGTGCGCCGCGGCCGGATTCGGGAGTATCTGGAGGAGGTCCCCACCGCCGAGTACCACGAGGGCTGCCGCGGCATCTGGTCGATCCCCTGTGATATCGCGCTGCCCTGTGCCACCCAGAACGAGCTGGATGAGGAGAGCGCGGCGCTGCTGATCAAAAACGGCGTGATGGCGGTCGGCGAGGGGGCGAATATGCCCAGCACGCTGGAGGCGACAAAAGCGTTTCAGGATGCAGGGGTGCTCTTCGCGCCCGCCAAGGCGGCCAATGCCGGCGGCGTTGCGACCAGCGGACTTGAGATGAGCCAGAACAGTCTGCGACTCTCCTGGACCTTTGAGGAGGTGGACGCGCGGCTCAGGGAGATCATGGTCGGGATCTTCCACAACGCCTACAACGCCAGTAAGGAGTGCGGCTGCGAAGGCAACCTGGTAGTCGGTGCGAATGTCGCCGGTTTCCTGAAGGTGGCCGACGCGATGCTCGCACAGGGCGTCTGTTACTGAGAACCCGGTGGCGGCAGCGAGAAAACTGTGATAGAATAATCCGTGTGCGCGGGAGACCGCGCCACGGATTTTTTCGTTGAGGTGGTTTTGGTGCGGCTGACCTTTGTAGTGGGAGAAAACTGGCAGGGCAGACGGCTGTCGGACTTTCTGCGCCGGCAGGGGATGACCGGCGGGCTGATCCGGACGGTCAAATACCTGCCCGGTGGCATCACGGCGGATGGAGAGCCCGCCCACACCAACCTGCAGCTGCGGGCGGGACAGAGGATCGTGGTGACCCTGCCGCCCGAGCCGGAGACCAGTGTCCCGGCGGAGGAGATCCCGCTTGAGATCCTGTATGAAGATGCATTTGCGGTGGTGATCAATAAGCCGGCGGGGCTGCTGGTGCATCCCAGCGCACCCGGCTGTACCGGCACGCTGGCGGGCGGCTGGCGGTATCTGATGGAACAGCGGGGCACACCCTGCCCCTTCCGCCCGGTCAACCGGATTGACCGGAACACCTCGGGGCTGGTGCTCGCGGCGAAGAACAGCTTTGCTGCGCCATTGCTGGCAGCACATTTTCAGAAGGTCTACCGCGCTCTTGCCGAAGGGGAACTGCCGGTGGGGGAGGGCAGTATCTGTCTGCCGATCCAGCGCGCAGAGGGCAGCATCATCTGCCGGCGCACCGGCAACGAGGGGAAACCCAGCCGAACCGACTACCGAGTGCTCGCCGTCGGCGGCGGACATACCCTGATCCGTGCGGTGCCGGTCACCGGCCGCACCCATCAGATTCGGGTGCATTTCGCCGCGCTGGGCCATCCACTCGCGGGAGACGATCTGTACGGAGGCAGCCGCGCACTGATCGGCAGGCAGGCACTGCATGCCGAGCGGATCACCTTTCTAAGCCCTGGGAAAGAGCAGCCGGTCACCGTTGATGCGCCGCTGCCGCAGGATTTTGCCGCGCTGCTCGATCTGCTGGGGCTGCCTGCCGTTTCCCTGTAAAATGACAGAAAATGGAAGAAAAGATGAAAAATAGATGAAAAGGGCCCGTGGACGATTGCATCTCGAAGGGATCAGCGTATAATAAAATAGTCAAAGTATGACATTTTGCGGCGAGAGACAGGGTCGTTGTGACTGCCGCGAAAATAAGCTGTGAGAGAAACTGGGAGGTGCGAAAGCTGAGCGAAATGGAAAACACGGCGGCGGTTCGCCGGGGCGGCAGCGTCTGGCGGTCGAACAGCAGCTTTGGACCCTTTCGGCGAAGGTTGTTTCGGCTGAGAACCTTTTTGGGCAATTTTTTCTATCATGTCGGCAGCGAGGCGGAGTACCAGCTTGTCCGCACAGGACGTCTGCTGCGGCAGCTGGGACGTCTGCTGCTGCGTCTGCTGCGGCTGATCTTTGCCCCGGTGGAGGGCGGTGTCGCCCGTGCTGCAAAAGAGGTGCGCAGGGATCTGGGGGCTCCGGTTCGGCGGGTGCACAGCGGCTTTTCCCACATCCGTGAACTGGTAGCGGACGAGCGGAAAAACGGTGCGGGCCACGCAGCCGCAATGGCACTGCGCTATCTTGCCAGCGGGGTGCGCCGTTATGCCTATCTGGGAAAGGATCTGCTCTACTACCTGTTGCCGCTTGCGGCGGGTGCGGTTTTTGTGCTGACGGTGGTCCGGGTGCTCGGCAGTCAGTTTGTGCTGCGGGTGGAGTACAACGATAAGGTGATGGGCTATGTCAATCAGGAGATGGTTTACGATGAGGCGATCCGGATTGTCCAGAACCAGATCGTCTATACCGGTCACGACCAGGAGTGGAAGATTCAGCCCAGCTTTTCGCTGACAATGGCGGAGGATCGGCAGCTTGCGGACAGCCAGATGCTGGTCGACGCGATCCTGCAGAATTCCGGCGCCGAGATCGTCGAGGCGGTCGGCATCTATGTCGACGACCGGTTTTATGGCGCGACGACCGAGATCGACCAGTTCGAGCAGGCGATCGAGAGCCTGAAGGAGCCCTACGCGGCGATGTATCCCGGTGCCGAGATCGGATTTGTCCAGAACCTCGAGCTGCGGGAGGGGGTCTATCTGACCGAGAGCATTGAGCCGTATCAACAGCTGGAATCGCTGCTCCACCAGCAGGTGCAGGGCCAGCGAAACTATACGGTGCAGGCGGGGGACACGCCGTACACCATTGCGGGGGCAAACGACATCACCCTCGCCGATCTCTACGCCCTCAATCCCCAGCTGGAAAATGGAAACTATCTGGTGTCCGGCATGAATCTCGTCATCGGCCAGGCAGTGCCGTTTTTACAGGTCAAAGCGGTGGTCACCAGTGTGGAGCAGCAGCCGATTGCCTATGAGATCCGGACCGAATACACCAGCAATCTCACCTTCGGCGCGCAGAAGGTGGTGCAGCAGGGGGTCGAGGGACAGCAGAACGTCACCTATGAGACCACCTATATCGACGGACAAGCTGTGTCAAAGGTACAGGTGGGAGACCCGGTTGTACTCAGCGAGCCGGTGCCGGAGGTGCGGCAGATGGGAATCTACCGCGCGGCGGACGGCACCATCATCAAGCCGGGCAACGGCATTATGATGTTCCCCATCGCCTACTCCGGCTACAAGGGTATGAGCCGCGGCTACAGCGGCCCACTGCTGCCGGCGCACAACGGTCTCGATCTGACCGGTTACGTCGGCACCCCGATCTATGCGGCTCAGAGCGGCATCGTGGTCAAGGCGGTCCGCAGCAACACCGGCTACGGTGTGCATGTTGAGATCGATCATGGCGGCGGCATCCACACCCTCTATGGCCACTGCAAGGCGCTTGCAGTTTCGGTCGGTCAGGTGGTGGAGCAGGGGGATGTGATCGCCTATCTCGGTTCGACCGGCTGGTCCACCGGCCCGCACTGTCATTTTGAGGTCATTGTCAATGGGGTCCGGCGGGATCCGATGAACTATCTCGGCTGATTGAATAGGGGCAAAGGATGAAAGTTTTGTTAACGCCCTTGCCCTGAAGGGGAAAATCAGATATAATAAAAAGGCGAAAAAACAAGAGTGCGGGCGACAGTCCGTTTCCGGATGGAGACGGACTGTGCCCGCGCTGTGTTGTCGGGAAAAACAGGAAAGGAGGCGCGGCAGATGGCACAGAATACGGCGATTCACCCCGGCGGGCCGGATCTCGAAATCCGGCTGCGGCTGGTCAGAGGCCGGCTGGGCAGGCTGTTTTATCAGGTTGGAGAGACGGCGGAATACCAGACCCTGCGCGTGCTGCGCACCTCGAAAGAGCTGATTCAATTTCTGGGACGGCTCACCCATCGGCTGGTTCACCCGCTCTTTGCGACAGTTGCTGCCGGGCTGCGGGAATTGGGTGAGGATCTTACCGCTCCGTTCCGGCGGGCGCGGATGGGGTTTTCCCATATCCGGGAGCTGGTCGCAGATGAGTGCGCCAATGGGTTGGGTCATGCGGCGGCACTCGCGGCAAAATATCTCGTCAGCGGGGTGCATCGCTATGCCTATCTGGGCAAAAATCTGCTCTACTATCTGCTGCCGCTTGCGGCCGGCGGGGTCTTTGTCTTTACCGTTCACACCCTGCTGAGTGCTGATTACGCGCTCGCGGTCGAGTGCGGCGGGACGGTGGTCGGCTATGTCGAGCAGGAATCGGTCTATGAGGATGCGGCGCGGATGGTCGAGAGCCAGATCGTCTATACCGGCAATGAGCAGAAATGGTCGCTTGATCCGACCTTTACCCTCTCGATGGTCCATCCGGGAGAGGTCTCGGACACCCAGCAGCTGGTGGACACGATCCTGCAAAACTCCGGTGAGGAGATCATCGAGGCGACCGGGCTGTATGTCGACGACACCTTCTATGGCGCAACCACCGACGGCGAGGCGCTCCGCGCTGCGGTTGAGGCGATCAAGGCCCCCTATGTTGAACAGTATCCCAATGCGGAGATCCAGTTTGTACAGGATGTTCAGCTGCGGGATGGGCTGTACCTCAACGAGAGCGTCGAGGATTTCAGCGCACTGCAGAATCTCTTCTCCCAGCCGGTGGCGGGACAGAAAAACTACACGGTACAGGAGGGGGATACCCCCTGGACCATTGCACTGGCCAACAATATCACGGTGGATCAGCTGTACGCCCTCAATCCCCAGCTGGACAACGGCAACTACATGGTGTCGGGCATGAGTCTGGTCATCAGTCAGTCGGTGCCCTTCCTGCGGGTGCAGGCAGTACAGACCGAGGTGGTGCAGTCGACGATTCCGTATGAGACCATCACCACCGAGGACAATACCATCCGGGCGGGACAGACCAAGGTCACCCAGAAGGGGGTCGAGGGATTGCAGGAGACCACCTATCAGGTCACCTACATCGACGGCCAGGAGGCGAGCCGGGTACAGGTCGGTGAGTCGGTAGTACTCAGTGAGCCGGTGGACGAGCTGGTCTCGAAAGGCACCTATGTCTCGACCGAGGGGCTCAACCGGGTCCCGACCGGCAGCGGCACGATGATCTTCCCGATCGGCAGTGGATTCACCTATATGAGCCGCGGTTTCTGGGGCGTTTATTCCCATAATGGTCTCGATCTCTGCGCCGCCTATGGCACTCCGATCTTTGCGGCCCAGAGCGGTGTGGTGGTCTATGCCGGTCAGACGGCAGGCGGCTACGGCATTCATGTCCAGATCAACCATGGTGGCGGGGTGCAGACCCTCTACGGCCACTGCAGCGCTCTTGCGGTCAGTGTCGGACAGTATGTCACCCAGGGTCAGGTGATCGCTTATGTGGGTTCGACCGGAAACTCGACCGGCAATCACTGCCATTTTGAGGTGATTGTCAACGGCACCAGAGTCGATCCGTCGCCCTACATCAATTATTATGGCTAAATAAAAACAGGAGGCCGATGGGTCTCCTGTTTTTTTGCGACAAACAGGGCATCCTGTAAGGTGCGGGGCAGGAGAAAGTCATTTTCTCATGAATTTGTTACTTTTCATCAGCCGGTAAAGGTGATATAATAGTACAGGCTCTATAACAGAGAGCAAAAAAACGAGGAATCCTGCCTGAAAAAGGGGAGTTTACGATATTGAAAAAGTTTGTGGTGCATGGCGGCAAGCCGCTGGTCGGAGAGGTTACCGTCAGCGGAGCGAAGAATGCGGCCGTGGCGATTTTGCCTGCGACCATTCTGGCCTGTGGCAAGTGTGTGATTGAAAACCTGCCGAATATCAGCGATGTGGCGACCTCGGTGCAGATCCTGCACGCGATGGGCGCCTCGATCCGGATGATCAATAAATCTACCCTCGAGATCGACACCTCGCATATCGTCGCGACCGAGGTGCCGGCCGAGATGAGCCGGCAGATGCGGGCGTCCTATTATTTTCTCGGCGCACTGCTGGGCCGGTTTGACTGCGGTTGTGTCGCCATGCCCGGCGGCTGTGATCTCGGTCCGCGCCCGATCGATCAGCATCTGAAGGCGTTTGCTGCGCTCGGTGCCGAGTTCCGGGTGGAATACGGCACCATCCAGGTGGAGTCCGAGGGGCTGCACGGCGAACATATCTTCTTTGACACCGTCTCGGTCGGCGCGACCATCAACGCGATGCTCGCCGCGGTCAAGGCGGAGGGAATGACTATCCTCGAGAACGTCGCGAAGGAGCCGCATATCGTCGATGTTGCGAACTTCCTCAACACGATGGGCGCAGATGTCCGGGGCGCCGGCACCGACGTCATCAAGATCCGTGGGGTCAAGGAGATGCATGGGTGTACCTACTCGATCATCCCCGACCAAATCGAGGCGGGCAGCTATATGGTGGCCGCGGCGGTGACCCGGGGCAATGTGCTGATCCGGAACGTCATCCCCAAACATCTTGAGCCGATCACCGCAAAACTTGAGCGTGCGGGGGCGACGGTGGAGGAGTATGACGACGCGGTGCGGGTCTACTGTGTGGGAGATATCGAGCCACTGAACATCAAAACGATGCCACATCCCGGCTTTCCGACGGATATGCAGCCGCTGATGGCGGTGCTGCTCAGCACCGCAAAGGGGACCTCGATCATTACCGAGGGAATCTGGGACAACCGGTTCCGGTATGTGGATGAGCTGACCCGGATGGGCGCAAACATCCAGGTCGACGGCCGGGTCGCGGTGATCGAGGGGGTCCCTGCGCTGCAGCCGGCCCCGGTGCGGGCGACCGATCTGCGTGCGGGTGCGGCACTGGTGGTTGCAGCGCTGGCTGCGGACGGCACCTCCGAGATCGAGGAGATCAGCCACATCGAGCGCGGCTATGAGGACCTCGTGGGCAAGCTGCGCGGTCTCGGTGCCGACATCAAACGGGTTGAGGTGCCGGATGCTCAGCTGCGTCAGGCGCTGTGAGCGGTGGATGATAAAATGGATTCAGAGGGCTGTCTCCTGTGAGACGGCCCTTTGCCGGTATTGGGACAAACAGGGCGTGTCCTTTCAAATTTGAAACTGGAGTTTACTTATGGCAACCTTTCTCTCACTCTATTCCGGCTCCTCCGGCAACTGTGCGCTGATGGGGGAGAATGGCCGGTACCTCTGTGTCGACATGGGCAAAAGCTGCCGCGCTGCGGTGCGGGCGATGACCGAGGTCGGTCTCTCGCCCGAGCAGCTCGCCGGTATCCTCATCACCCATGAACATTCCGACCACGTCAGCGGGCTGAAGGTCTTTCTCAAACGCTGGCAGCTGCCGGTCTATGGCAGCGAGGCGACCCTCGCCTATCTGGCAGACCACGACATGGTGCCCCCGACCGCCCAGCTGCAGATTCTGCAGGACGGACAGGAGATCGCCGGCTTTTCGGTGCGCTCCTTCCACACCAGCCACGATGCTGTGGACTGCCGGGGGTATCGGGTCAGCTTTGATTCCGGAAGAACCCTCGCGATGGCGACCGACCTCGGGCAGATTACCGACGAGGTGATGGAGGGCCTCTCGGGGGCGGATCTGGTGGTGCTCGAGGCAAACTACGATCCGGATCGGCTCAAATTCGGTCCCTATCCCTACTACCTCAAGAGCAGAATTGCCTCCCCGCGGGGTCATCTGTGCAACCGGGACGCCGGGGACACGCTGGCAGAGTTGCTGCGCTCGGGCTGTGAGCGGTTTGCGCTCTGCCATCTCAGTCAGGAGAACAACACCCCGCAGCTGGCGCTGCAGGCGGCCACCGAGAGCTTTCTTGCGGCCGGGGCACTGCCGGGTCAGGATGGATTGCTGCAGGTGCTTCACCGCAGCGAGGTCAGCCCGGCGATCCAATTCTGAGCGGGCCGGGGAGGAAAACAGGATGCAAAAAATCACCTTGATCTGTGTCGGAAAACTCGGGCAGGAATTTCTGCAGAAGGGCTGTGCCGAGTACGCAAAGCGGCTGAGCAGTTTTTGTGATCTGCGGATCATCGAGCTGCAGGAGGAGCTGATCCGGGAAAAGGCGGCGGGGGAGGCCCTGATCGCCCGTGCGCTCGAGAAGGAGGGGGAAAAGATCTTCGCTGCGGTGCCCAAGGGTGCGGCGCTGGTGGCTCTCTGCATCGAGGGCAAACAGATTTCCAGCGAAGAGCTGGCCGACTTTTTGCGGGAGAGGGCGGGCTCCGGCCACGCCGATCTCGCATTTGTGATCGGCTCTTCCCATGGGCTCGCGCCGGCGGTCAAGCAGCGGGCGCAGCTGCGGCTCTCGATGAGCCGGATGACCTTTCCACACCAGCTGGCGCGGCTGATGCTGCTCGAGCAGATCTACCGCGCGGCCTCGATCAACGCGGGAACCAGATATCACAAATAGATGGGGGAATGCGGGATGGAGCAAAGATGCAGTCCGCTGTGCAACCGGCTGCACAACCGGCAGCTGAAACTGGGACAACAGGCGCTGCCCAGAGAGCGGGGCGTGGAACTCGCCTGTGATGAAACGGGGATGATTGTCAGCCAGCGCCCGCTCGGCGCCTACCGGATGGGAGTTGTCGGCTCCGACCGATCGGGCTGCGGCTGGATCGCCTGCTACAATGCACTGCGGCTGCTGGGGGAGAATCCGGGCGCCGACGAGGTAATCCGCGCGCTCGAGCCTGCCTTTGCACTGCGGGGCCGGTTTGGCACCTTTGCGGCGGCGCTGCCGTTCTTCTTTCTCCGCAGAGGTTTTCGAGTTGCGGTCAGCACGACCCCCTGGGGCATCGCACGGCTGGCTCCGGGCGCCGATGCAAATATCCTGTACTATCTGCGCCGGCCGCGGGAGGGAAAACTCAGCGGTCATTTTGTCGCGTTTAGCGGCATGGTGAGTCGGGATGCAGCAGGGGAGCCGGTCTACCGGTTCTACAATTCCCTCTCTGCGTCGATCGGCCTGCGCCGGCCGCCTGCGGGACGGCGCGGCCCCTGCTTTTGCGCCGGGGGGCGGCGGGGGGATCGGCGAACCCTAAGGGCGCTGCTTGCCCCGGAAGAGCCGGTTTTTGCGCTGGTACTCAGTCTTTGGAGATAGGATCGGATCAGGTTAGCTTTGAGGAGGGTTGCGGATGTATGCGCGGGTTACCAGTCTCGGCGGATTTGCGCTGGATGGATTTGTTGTCACGGTAGAAGCGGATCTCTCGGGCGGACTTCCCTCCTTTGAGCTGGTCGGACTGCCGGACAGCGCGGTCAAGGAATCGCGGGACCGGGTGCGCAGTGCGCTCAAGAACGCCGGCTTTCGGTATCCGGTCAGCCGGATCACCGTCAATCTCGCGCCGGCGGACATCAAAAAGACCGGCCCGGTCTATGATCTGCCGGTGCTGCTGGCGATTCTGGCGGCAGAGGGCGCATTGCCGGCGCCCCCGCCGGAGAGTGCATTTCTGGGGGAGCTGTCCCTCGACGGTGCGGTGCGGAGCATCAACGGGGTTCTGCCGATGGCCCGCGCGGCCAAAGCGGCGGGGATCACCGCGCTGTTTCTGCCCGAGGAGAATGCGGCGGAGGCCGCGGTGGTCGAGGAGCTTGCGGTCTATCCGGTGCGGACGGTGAACCAGTTGGTGGATCATCTTTGCAAAACCGTGCCGATCGAGCCGGTGCCGCCGACACCGTTTGATCTCGCTGCGGGCGGACCGATGGAGGATCTCGCGGATGTGCGCGGCCAGCTCGAGGCGCGCCGGGCACTCGAAATTGCTGCGGCGGGGCATCACAACCTGCTCTTCATCGGGCCGCCGGGCACCGGCAAGTCGATGCTCGCCCGCCGGTTGCCCTCGATTCTGCCGCCGCTGACGAGGGAGGAGGCGATCGAGACAACCGAGATCTACTCGATCGCGGGGCTGCTCGAGCGTGGCAGCGGCCTGATGACCCGCAGGCCATTTCGCAGCCCGCACCACTCGGTCTCGGCGATGGGGCTCTCAGGCGGAGGCAGTGTCCCGCGGCCAGGTGAGGTCAGCCTCGCCCACAATGGGGTGCTGTTTCTGGATGAGCTGCCGGAATTCAAGCGGGATGCGCTCGAGATTCTGCGTCAGCCGATGGAGGACGGAACGGTGACGGTCAGCCGGGTGGCGGCCAGCGCAACCTTTCCCTGCCGATTTATGCTGGTGGCGGCGATGAATCCCTGCCCCTGCGGCTATTTCGGCCATCCGACCCGTCAGTGCAGCTGTACCCCATCGGCGATTGAGCGGTATCTGCAGCGGATCTCGGGCCCGCTGCTCGACCGGATCGATCTCCATGTCGAGGTGCCGCCGGTGGATTATGAATCCCTTGCCGGGGAGGCGCCGGGGGAGTCCAGCGCCGCCGTCTACCGAAGGGTCGCCGCCGCCCGGGCGCGGCAGCGCGAGCGGTATGCCGGCAGAGGAATCAGCTGCAATGCGCAGCTGACACCGGCTTTGCAGCGGGAGTTCTGCCCGCTGACGCCGGCGGCCGACCGGCTGATGCGGATGGCATTTGAGCGGATGGGCCTGTCGGCCCGCTCTTGGGGCCGGGTGCTCAAGGTCAGCAGAACCATCGCCGATCTCGACGGGGATGACAACATCGATGTCGCCCATGTCAGCGAGGCGATTCAGTACCGCAATCTCGACCGTCGGTATTGGCACACAAGGTAGGAAAGAAATGCCAAGATTTCACGTTCTGAAACTTTACTCTTTTCATGAAAAGGGGTAT
>DXIA01000001.1 GCA_019113125.1 Candidatus Pygmaiobacter gallistercoris
ACCTCTTTGTCATCCTGCGGAATCTCATCGATCCGAAAATCCGGGTTGACCGATTTTCGGATCATCTGCTCGGCGTCATGAAGCACCGTCAGGGTCCGCAGCCCGAGAAAGTCCATCTTGAGCAGTCCCAGTTCCTCGATGGTGCCCTTGGTGAACTGGGTGACAATCTGGCCGTCATTACAGGAGAGCGGCACGTATTCCTCCGCCGCCTCCCGGGTGATGACCACGCCGGCCGCATGGGTGGAGGCGTGACGCGGCATCCCCTCGATCTTGAGCGCCATGTCGATCAGCTCCCGCACCTCCGGTTCGGAGTCGTAGAGCTGCTTGAGATCATGGGAGATCCGCATTGCCTTTTCCAGCGTCATCTTGGGCTCGGAGGGCACGAGCTTTGCGACCCGGTCCACCGACTGATAGCTCATGCCGAGCACCCGGCCAACGTCCCGGATCGCCGCCCGGGCCGCCATCGTCCCAAAGGTGATGATCTGGGCGACATGGTCGGCGCCGTATTTGCGCACGACATAGTCAATAACCTCCTGCCGCCGCTCATAGCAAAAGTCGACATCAAAGTCCGGCATGCTAACCCGCTCGGGATTCAGAAACCGCTCAAACAGCAGTTGATAGCGGATCGGGTCAATGCTGGTGATCCCCATGCAGTAGGCCGCAAGGCTGCCGGCACCGCTGCCACGCCCCGGCCCGACCGGGATGCCCTGGCTGCGGGCGTAGTTGATAAAGTCAAAGACGATCAGGTAGTAGTTGATATACCCCATCCGGTCGATGACCGAAATCTCGTACTCCAGCCGATCCCGGATCTCCTGCGGGACCTGCGGTCCATAGTGCCGCTGCAGTCCCGCCTCGCAGAGATTGCAAAAGTAGACCTTGTTGTCCAGACCGTCCGGCGCCTCAAAATAAGGCAGCTTGGTCACCCCGAACTCAAAGTCGAAGTTGCACATCTCGGCGATCCGGTTGGTGTTCTCGCAGGCGTCGGGGGCCATCTGGAACAGCTGGTACATCTCCTCGGCGCTCTTGACATAGAACTCATCCGAGCCGAACTCGAGCACGTCCTCGTCGTCCACCGTCTTACCGGTCTGGATGCAGATCAGCGCATGGTGCATCCGGGTATCCTCCCGGGTCAGATAGTGACAGTCGTTGGTCGCCACCAGCGGGATTTTCAGCTCCCGCGCGAGCCGGATCAGCTGCGGCAGCACCTCCCGCTGCTCCGGCAGCCCGTGATCCTGCAGTTCGATATAGTAGTGCTCCGGCCCAAACAGTTCCTTGTAGAACAGCGCTGTCTCCCGCGCGCGGTCCCAGTCCCCCGCCATCAGCGCCTGCGGGATCTCACCGGCGAGGCAGGCCGAGAGCGCGATCAGCCCCTCGTGGTATTCCCGCAGCAGGTCATGGTCTACCCGCGGTTTGCCGTAAAATCCGTCGACAAACCCGGCAGAGACCAGCTTGATGAGATTTTTGTACCCGGTTTCATTTTCGCACAGCAACACCAGGTGATAGTTGGAGGAGTCGATCCGATGGACCTTATCAAATCGGGTGCGGGGCGCGACATAGACCTCACAGCCGATGATCGGCTTGATCCCAGCCTGTTTTGCCGCCTTATAAAACTCCACCGCCCCGTACATCACCCCGTGGTCGGTGATGGCCACCGAGGTCTGACCGAGTTCCTTGAGCCGGTCAAACAGCCGGTCGATCCGGCAGGCGCCGTCCAGCAGACTGTACTCGGTATGCAGATGCAGATGGGTGAACTGTCTTGTCTCGCTCATGCCGTTCCTTCCTTGTTTTTATCTGATACTTCTCTGGCCAAGGTGGTCAGTTTTTTCATTCGGTGGCAAACCCCTGCCCTGCTCAGCGGCGGATCGAGCAGCTGTCCCAATTCCGCCAGCGAGTACTCGGGATACTGCTCCCGCAGCAGCGCCACCTGTTTGAGTTCCTCCGGCAGCGTCTCAAAGCTCTGGTTCTCCCGCAGAATCCGCACCGCATCGAGCGCACTGCCCGAGGCCGCGACAATCTTGTCAATGTTCGCGCTCTCGCAGTTTGCAATCCTGTTTGCCTTGTTCCGCAGCTCCTTATAGACCTTCCGTTCCATGATCTCGAGGCTCGCACTGGTCGCCCCCATCGCGGTCAGGATATCCTCGACCTGTTCGCTCGCCTTAAAATAGAGCAGCCGTGCCGACCGCCGCTCGGTCAGGCTGGGTTCAAATCCCCGCTGCCGCAGCTCGGCGGCGAGATCTTCGATCAGCTCGTGCCGTGCGCTGGCAAACTCGACGCTGTACTCCTTTTCAGGGTTCGCGGCGGTGCCGCAGCTCAGAAATGCGGCGGACAAAAAATGATAAAAGCAATTCTCGCAGACAAAGAGCGCAGGGTTCAGCCGCAGCGGCTGCTCGGTTCCGGTGAGTCCGAAACTCATCAGCAGCATCGAGACCTCCTCGGGCTGCTTGATCGAGAACTCATAGATCGTCCGCTCGGTGTGCTGCTTTTGCACGATCTCTCCATGGATACCGAGTTTGCGGAACAGCCGGCTCGCCGTCTGGGCAACCAGCGCCCGCTCGGTCTGCAGTACCAGACCCTTTTCGTCGAGATATCGGGAAAAGCAGCCAAATCCATAACAGGCCGCACGGATGCAGCAGGCCTTGTGGATATTCTTTTTACACAGTTCCGTCTTGACCTTGCCGGAAAAGCTCATCCCGATTACACATTCCTCTCCGCGTCCCGGTGCTGAACCGAGACCTTGTACCCTGCTGCGGCAATAAAATCGTACAGGTTGCGGGCAAAGGTCACCGAGCGGTGCTTGCCGCCGGTGCAGCCGACTGCAATCAGCAACTGGCTCTTGCCCTCCTTGACATAGAGCGGCAGCGAATACTCCAGCAGTGACTCCATCCGGCGCAGCAGCTCTTTGGACTCCTCAAATCCCATCACATAGTCATAGACCTCTTTGTCAAGCCCGGTCTTCTGCTTGAGTTCAGGTATGTAGAAGGGATTCGGCAGGCACCGGACATCAAAGACGAGGTCCGAGTCCTTCGGGATACCATACTTGAACCCGAAAGAGACTACCGTGACCGCCATTCCCTCCCGGCTGTCCGAGGTAAAAAGGGTGATGATCCGGTCCCGCAGCTGGGTATTCGAGAGCATCGAGGTATCGATATTAAAATCCGCCCGTTCCGCGATCGGCCGCAGCATTTCCCGCTCCCGGCAGATCGCCTCCTCGGTCGAGATCTTGTTGCGGATGCTCAGCGGATGGGTGCGCCGAGTCTCCTTGAACCGGCGCCGCAGCACCTCATCCCGTGCGTCGAGAAAGAGGCAGCGGAACGGGATTCCGCTCTTTTTGAGCTGCTCCATCGCCTCTTCCAGCCCGCCGTACTCCTCGCCGCCGCGCACATCCATCACGACCGCCAGTTTCTCGATCTCGCTGCCGCTCTGCATCGAAAATTCGATGAACCGACACAACAGCGTCGGCGGCAGATTGTCGATACAGAAATAGCCGATATCCTCCAGCGCATGCACCGCCTGTGATTTCCCCGCGCCGGAAAGACCGCTCACGATCAGCAGACCCATTTTTTGTTCCTCCCTTACCGGACAACCCGGATTTCCTTCTCCAGCTGGATTCCGGTCTTTTCCCAGACAATCCGGGCAACATCCTCCGCGACCCTGAGCACATCCTTCGCCGTCGCATGGCCGAGATTGACCACAAAGCCGCTGTGCTTTTCACTCACCGCGGCATCACCGACCCGGTACCCCTTGAGCCCGCACTGCTCGATCAACGCCGCAGCAAAAGCGCCCTGCGGCCGCTTAAAGGTACTGCCGGCGCTGGGCTTATCCAGCGGCTGTTTCTGGGTGCGCCGGGCGAGAAAGTCCTCCATCTTTGCGAAAATCTCTTCTTTGTCGCCGGCCTGCAGTGCAAATCCCGCAGCGAGAATGACACCGCCCTCCTGCTCAAACCGGGAGGTGCGATAGCCAAGCCGCAGCTGATCTGCTGTAAAGGTGATGATCTTTCCATCTGTTGTCAAGCTGCGCACCTTGCAGAGGACGTCCTTCATCTCCCCACCATACGCGCCAGCGTTCATATAAACCGCTCCGCCGACCGAGCCGGGGATCCCATAGGCAAATTCCAGTCCGGTGAGACC
>DXIA01000032.1 GCA_019113125.1 Candidatus Pygmaiobacter gallistercoris
GCTGACCGGCCTTGTCGGCTGCGGCCGGTCCGAAAGCGGATCCGCCCCGCCGGCGGAGGGCGCCGGGCCGCTGCAGATGATGACCCCCGCCTACACCCATTCAGAGATCGGTTTTGTGGGGAAGGAGGGGCTGTATCGATGTGAGAATATCGCCAAGGGCTATCTGCTCTGCTATCTCGATTATGCGACGAACCAGAAGGTAGCGCTCTGCAACCGCCCCGAATGTCGCCACCAGGACCGCAGCTGCGCGGCCTGGCTGTCCAACTACGGCGCGCCGTTTGTGCTCGACGGCAAGCTCTATCTGGACTGCCTGCCGGAATTTTTCGACAACGAGGTCGGCCCCTACCACATCCAGCAGCGGAACCTTGACGGATCCGGGGCAAAGACGGTTTGGGAGGCGCAGTCGGGGGAGTCGGTGACCAGTGCGATCGTCGCGGATGACGATTATTTCTATTTTTTCAGTTATCAGATGGCGGAGGGGGAGGAAGAAAGTGCAAACTATTGGAACCGGGTGCGGCGGGCGGACGGGTCGCGGGAGCGGATCAAAAAGATACCGGCGTTTGAGGGTTACGACCTGTTCGGCGTCACCGAAACGGCGGTGATTGTCGTTAGAGGCTCCGAGTTGTTCGGCAGCGATTTCACCTTCTTTTTTATGGACCCGCAGACGGGAGATACCACTCCGGCCTTTTCGTTTGACACAGAAGAGACGCTCTTTCAGTACCTCGATGGACAGACGGCCTATTTTTTGGATCTCGCGGAGAACGCGCTGAAGACCGTTGACCTTGAGACCGGGGAGAGAAAGACCGTCTTTCCGGATCTCGGGCTGGACAAGATCGGGCAAGAATGGCTCGAGATCCGGCTGGTGGTGGACGGGCGGTATCTGGTACTTTACAGCTCGGAAGAGCAGCCCGGTGCAGAGAAACTGGCCGCCGTCTGCTACGCCGTCGACCTCGCGCAGCAGACGATCCGAAGACAGGACTTTTACTTCGAGATGACCGATGGCGAGATCAGCCCGTATACGGTGAACTACCTGCTGCCCGGCGAAAAGCTGTTGGCGATCACCGGTATGGAGACCGAGTACCAGCGGATCGAGAACTATGGCCTGGTGGAGGATTACCCGGTCGATTACTATACCGAGGCGGTGATCCCGGTGACCGACTTCTTTGCCGGCATCGACAACTTCACCCCAGTTACCACAGTGCTCTGGGGGAACAGCTGATCCGCCCGCACCGCGCACCTGATAGGAGGGAGAAAGACCATGAACAACACCCCATTGCTCGAGGTGGAGCGGCTGACCCACATCTACCGCCGGGGGAGGAAGGAGGAGACCCTTGCCCTCGACCAGCTCAGCTTTTCGCTCGGGCCGGGCCTCTACGGTCTGCTCGGGCCGAACGGGGCGGGCAAGTCCACCCTGCTCAACATCATCACCTGCTCCCTCACCCCGACCAGCGGCCGGGTGCGGTGGAACGGCAGCACCATCTCCCCGCTGCGCACCGGCTTTCGCCGCGAGCTCGGGTATATGCCGCAGCAGCAGACCCTCTATGACACCTTCACCGGCTACCGGTTTCTCGCCTATCTGTGTGCCCTCAAGGAGCTGCCGGCAAAGCAAATCCCCGCCGAGGTCGAGCGGGCCGCGGCGCTGGTCAACCTCTCGGGGGAGCTGACCAAGCGACTCTCGGCCTATTCCGGCGGGATGAAACAGCGGCTGCTCGCGGCCGGGGCAATCCTCGGGGACCCCAGGCTGCTGATCTTCGACGAGCCGACCGCCGGCCTCGACCCGAAGGAGCGGGTGCGGTTCCGCCGGATGGTCAAAGCGCTCTCGGAGAACCGGATGGTGGTGATCGCGACCCATGTGGTGTCGGACGTCGAGCAGGTGGCGGACGGCATTCTTCTGCTCAAAAAGGGGCGGCTGGTCTGCAGCGGCTCACCGGAACAGCTGATCGAGACCTATCTGGGACAGGACGGCAGCCTGGAAAAGGTCTACCTGAAAATCTTTGGAGATGAGGCGGATGTGGAATCTGATTCGGCATGAATGGTACAAGCTCTGGTCGCAGCGGATCTTCCCGGCCGGACTTGCGGCGCTCTGCGCGCTCAACTTCTTCTTTCTCTGGAACGCCGGGCAGCGGGCGGGGGCGGGAAACGACTACCGGGCGCTGGGGGCGGCGCTGGCAGAGGTGCCGGCGGCGGAGCAGCTGAGCTGGCTCGAGGCAAAACGGGAGGAGAGCTACGGTCTGCACCAGCTCGAGTACTATATCGAGAATGACTATGACCAGACGACCAACCACTACTATCCCTCGTTTCTCGCGCGCTGGGAGGCGTATGGCGAACTCTACAACACGGGGGATTATCTGGTCTTTTCGGACAACCTCACCGACCAGTACCAGATGCTGGAAAATGCCTACCAGCAGGCGGCGTATGTGGCAAAGTTTCACGACCGGCTCGCCGAGATTCAGAACACGGCCGATTCGATGCTGCAGATCTCGATCTTCGGGCAGGGCAACTACAACCAGCGAAACATCGAAAAGACCGCGCGAGACTGGGCCGGGCTCGAGGAGATCGAGCCGCAGTTCCAGCTGCAGGAGTTCTGGCATACCGTGACCGACTACGCGGTCACCGACTACATCCTGATCGGGATGATCCTGTTCTGCTCCTTCTTTCTCATCCGGCAGGAGCTTGAGCGGGGGATCCTCTACTATCTCTGGAGCATGCCGGCCGGACGGCTCAAACTCGCGGCGGCGAAATGGATCACCCTCTGCGGCAGCCTGCTGATCCTGATCCTGCTGCTCTACGGGGCGAATCTCTGCTGGTGCGCCACCGTCTACCCGGTCGGCAGCCTGGGTGCGCCGGTCCAGTCGCTGGCCTTTCTGCGGGACTGCACGCTGCAGGTCAGCATCGGCGGGTATTTCTTGCTCTATCTTGCGGCGAAGTTTCTCGCCGCCTGTCTGCTCGGCAGCTTTTTGCTGCTCTGTGCGCTCTGGGGGCGGCAGCTCTATACCGCCTATCTGCCGGCGGTCGGCTTTGTTGCCCTCAACAACCTGCTCTATACCGCGATTCCCTCGTTCAGCACCCTCAACCTGCTGCACTACTGCAACCTGTTTGCGCTGCTGCGCACCAACGCCGTGCTGGGCGAATACCAGAACCTGTACTGGTTCGGCGTGCCGATCACCAAGTGGCGGGGGCAGTTTCTGTTCGGCGCCGCCGCTCTCGCGCTGTTTGTCGGGCTGTTTCTGCTGCTCTTTCTCAAAAAGCAGCGGACCGGCGCACCCGTGCGGCTGCGGCTGCCGGCGGTGCGGATCCCGCTGCCCCGTTTCCTGCGCAGGTCGGGGGTGGTCGGCACCGAGTTCTACAAGGTGTTCTGCAAGAACGGCGCCGCGGTGGTGCTGGCCCTCTTTCTCGCCTTTCAGGGCTATCAGCTGCTGACCACCGAAACCTATCTGACGCCGGATCAGGCAGAGACCAACTATTATATGCAGCGCCTTGCCGGCCCCTACGGGGAAAAGCAGTACCAGTGGCTGCTGGCAAAACAGAAACAGTTTGCGCCGCTCGCGGAGCTGCAGCAGGCCTATGAAACGGGGAAACTGACCACCTCGGAGTATGAGGAGCAGCTGCTGCCGCTGGCAGATCTGCGGCAGGAGTACAGAACCTTCCAGTCGATCGTCGCCCATCTCAACTATCTGCGGGAGCACCCCGGCGCACAGTTCATCAACGAGCAGGGGTATGCCAAGCTGTTCGGCTTTCAGGGGGATCAGAACCAGAGCGACGCACTCTGGGCGGTGCTGCTCTGCCTGCTCTGCTGTGCGGGCAGCTTTTCGGTCGATTACAGCAGCGGCATGGTCCGGGTGATCGCCGCGACGCCGCGGGGTCGGGGGGCGACGGCGCGGGCAAAGATCCTGGTCGCGCTGGTGGTGAGCGTCCTGATCACGGCGCTGGTCAGCCTGCCGCATTATCTCCTGGTCGCCCGGGACTACGGGATGACCTCGATCCTCGGCGCGGCGTACAGCCTGGAGCGGTTTCAAAACCTGCCGGCGGTTGTCACCGTCTCCGACCTGATTGTCAGCTCCCTCCTCGCGCGACTGATTGCCGTCTTTGCGATGGCCCTCGTCGTCCTCTGGATCTCGGACGCGACCCGGGACACGATGAAGACCCTCCTCGTCGGCGGGTTTCTCTTTCTCGTCCCGATCTTTCTGTCGATCTACTTCACTCCGCCGCTGCGGTGGCTGACCCTCTATCCGGCGTTTCAGTTCGCGCCCTATCTCAGCGTAATCTACCGGCAGGGCTGGTCGGCAGCGGGGTCGCTGCTCTGGCTCATGGCGCTCGGCGCGCTCGCGGTGACCGCCGTCGTCCCCTTCTTCGGGAGTGAGACCACCTTCACCGGCCTTGTCCGGCAGAAAATTTTGCAGGGAGGGCGAAGGAGAGGATGAAACCGATGATCGAGACGGTGGATCTCGAGAAGGTCTACCACACCGGGCACACCCGGGTCTTCGCGCTGCGGGGGATCAACCTCACCCTCGCAAAGGGGGAGTTCTGCTGCATCGTCGGCGCGTCGGGCAGCGGAAAGTCCACCCTGCTCCACCAGCTCGCCGGGCTCGAAAAGCCGACCCGGGGCAGCGTGACGGTCGCGGGGGAGCGGATCTCCGAGATGACCGAGGCACGGCTGGCGGTGTTCCGGCAGAGGCGGATGGGATTTGTCTTCCAGTCCTACAACCTGCTGCCAACCCTGACCGCGCTCGAGAATGTCGCGCTGCCGCTGATGTTCCGCGGGGTGCCGCGGCGGCAGCGGGAGGCGCTCGCGCGGGCGCAGCTGATCCGGCTCGGGCTCGAAAAGCGGCTCTGGCACCGGCCGTCCGCACTCTCGGGCGGACAGCAGCAGCGGGTCGGGATTGCCCGCGCCTTTGTCGGAAAGCCGGCGGTGGTCTTCGCCGACGAGCCGACCGGCAACCTCGATTCCCGCACGACGGCGCAGGTGATGAATGTCATACTGCGGCTGGTGCGGGAAAACCGGATCACCTTTGTGATGGTGACCCATGAGCGGGAGCTCGCATCCTGTGCCGACCGGATCCTGACGCTGCGGGACGGCCGCATCATCGAAGACGAGCGGGTGAACCACCCGGCAAAGGGGTATCCGCTGCCGGAAACTTAGCAGAGAAGAGGGGGAGCGGCAATGAAGAGAAAAAAACTTGCGGCGCTGTTGGCCGCGCTGGTCCTGACGACGGGCAGCTGCTTTGTCCTGCCCGCAGCAGCGGCGGCGGAGGAGACGCCGAATGCCGATCTGCAGCCGGCCTTCGCGCCGGTCGTCACCGGATACACGGTGATGAATGCCGAGGGACAGGAGCTGCAGCGGGTCAGCGCGGGGGAGCCCTGTGTGATCGTCGTCTCGATCCGGGACACCGCCTTCAACAGCGAAAACAAGGCGCAGGCGGTGTATGATGCGCGGGGCAACATCGGCAACGCGAAGGTCACCTCGACCGGTTCCTTTTCGCCCCCGGCGCTCGAGAACATCCGGTTCACCGCCCCGCAGTTTGACGCGACCGGCGTCTCCTATGCGGTGGTCTTTGACGGGATCACCTACCTCGGCGGGGAGAATCAGCTCGCGTTTGATCTGACCTACAACGACCTCAAGCACCCGCTGACAAACCTCTCGGTCGGCATCAGCCAGTGCGTCGCCCCGGCAGCCGCGGAGGTGAGGCCGAGCGCGCTGGTCGTCCAAACCGCCGGGTACGGCGGGGGCCCCGTCGCGGCGGGCACGGCATTTGAGCTCACCGCCGAGATCCTCGCAACCGCCGGCAACACCC
>DXIA01000033.1 GCA_019113125.1 Candidatus Pygmaiobacter gallistercoris
TGTGGCAGAAAACCGAACCCTTTGCGCTCCCAGCTGAGCTACGGGCCCATTTTTTGTTGCTCCCCGAAGGGCGCTTTTATATTATACTTCGAGCGTTCGAAATATGCAAGAGTTTTTTTGAATTTTTTTATTTTTATTTTTTGCCCCGCGGCATTTGGATTGCATTGGTTTTTTGTGGCGGGTATAATGAAAAGAGCAATTCTGATCATTCTGGAGGGAAACATCGTGAAGGATGGTTTTATCAAGGTCGCTGCCGCCAGCCCCAAGCTGCGGGTCGCAGACTGCCGTTACAACCTCGAAGAGATCCTTGGGATGGTACACCGTGCCGCAAAAGAAGAGGTGCGGCTGCTGGTGCTGCCCGAGCTGTGCCTGACCGGCTACACCTGCGGCGACCTCTTCTTCCAGTCCATCCTGCAGCAGGGGGCGCTGGATGCGCTAAAGGCCCTCATGGAGGAGACCCGCGCGCTCGAGATGCTGATCGTCGTCGGGCTGCCGTTTGCCGACGGCGGCAAGCTGTACAACTGCGCGGCGGTGCTCCAGCAGGGCCGGCTGCTCGGCCTGGTGCCGAAGTCCAACCTTCCCAACTACGCCGAGTTCTACGAGCGCCGGCAATTCACCCCCGCCTTTGCCGGGGTGCGGCAGATCGAATTCTGTGGCCAGCAGGTGCCGTTTGGGACCGGGCTGCTCTTCTGTTGCCGCGAGCTGCCCGAGTTCTCTCTCGGGGTCGAGATCTGCGAGGACCTCTGGGTGCCGCTGCCCCCCTCCACCCGGCTCGCGCTGGCCGGGGCGACGGTCATCGCCAACCCCTCGGCGAGCGATGAGACGATCGGCAAGGCGGACTACCGGCGCAGCCTGATCTCCTCCCAGTCCGCCCGGCTGCTCTGCGGTTACATCTACGCCGACGCCGGGATGGGAGAGTCCAGCTCGGACCTCGTCTTTGCCGGGCATGACCTGATCGCCGAAAACGGCGCGCTGCTGGCCGAGAGCCGGCCCTTCACCGAGAATCTGGTCCTCAGCGAGATCGACGTCGCCCGGCTCTCAAATGAACGGCGGCGGACCACCACCTTCCCCGACCGGTGTGACGAGGGGATCCAGCGGATCGCGTTCAGCTGGACACCGCGGGAGACGGTATTGACCCGCAGTTTCCCGATCCGCCCGTTTGTGCCGGACGACAAGGCCGACCGGGAGGCCCGCTGCGAGGAGATCTTCTCGATCCAGGCAAACGGGCTCTGCAAGCGGATCCGGCACACCGGCTGCGGCTCGCTGGTGATCGGGATCAGCGGCGGGCTGGACAGCTGCCTCGCGCTGCTGGTCGCGGTGCGGGCGCTCGATCTGCTCGGGCGGCCCCGGACCGACCTCATCGCGGTGACCATGCCCTGCTTCGGCACGACCCAGCGCACCAAGTCCAACGCCGAGCTGCTCTGCAACACCCTTGGGGTGACCTTCAACACGGTCAACATCGCCGAGGCGGTGCGGGTGCATTTCCGGGACATCGGGCACAGCGAGTCGGAGCTGGACGTCGTCTATGAGAACGCGCAGGCGCGGGAGCGCACCCAGGTGCTGATGGACATCGCAAACCAGATGAACGGCCTTGTGATCGGCACCGGCGATCTGTCCGAGCTGGCGCTGGGCTGGGCGACCTACAACGGCGACCACATGTCGATGTACGGGGTCAACGCCTCGGTGCCCAAGACGCTGGTGCGGTATATGGTGCAGTACGCGGCGGACACCGCCGACAGCGCGCCGCTGCGGGCGGTGCTGCTGGACATCCTCGACACCCCGGTCAGCCCCGAGCTGCTGCCGGCCGACGGCGAGGACATCGCCCAGCGGACCGAGGACATCGTCGGGCCGTATGAGCTGCACGACTTCTTCCTGTACTATCTGATGCGGCTGGGGTTCTCCCCCCGCAAGATCTACCGGCTGGCGCTGCTCGCGTTTGAGGAGATGTTCGGGCCGGAGGAGATTCTCAAATGGCTGCGGATCTTCTGCCGCCGGTTCTTTGCCCAGCAGTTCAAGCGCAACTGTCTGCCCGACGGACCGAAGGTGGGCAGCGTCTCCCTCTCCCCCCGCGGCGACTGGCGGATGCCAAGTGATGCCTGCGCGGCGCTCTGGCTGAAGGAATTGGAGGAGCTGTAACGACAAAAAAGCCCCACAGGCTGTGGGGCTTTTTTTGATTGGATTAACCGATCGGGTTCGCACCGGGGATCGCGATACCGAGGAAGAACACGCAGAAGAAGATGCCGACCCAGACCGTGCCGGTCTTGCGGTAGAGCACCGTGTTCGCGGTCGCCGCGACGTTGCCCAGCAGCATGTAGTTGTACATATAGTAGGTGTGCCCGACGCTGTCAACTGCATCCCAGAAAATGCTCATGTCGTTGAGCCGCATATTGACGAAGAAGTAGAGCATCAGCAGCAGCTGGCCGACCAGACAGTTGATGACGATGTCCCGGGCCATGTCCTTGGTCGGGTGGCCGGTCGAGGGCAGCCGTCTGGTGATGTTGCCGCCCAGACTCATGCCGGCGAAGAGCACGAAGAAGATGGGCAGATAGAGCAGGCTGCGGGAGACGCGATCCCAGGAGACCCCTCTCATCTGCATGAACCAGGCCTGGAAACTCAAACCGAAGTCGGCGTCCAGCACATAGAGGATGGTGAGGCCGACCCCCGCGCCGATCGCCGCGGCGAGCGCCGCCTTGCCGATGCCGATCCACTGGCCGGCGGCGGTGCGGTCCTTGAAGAGGAGACCGCAGTCGCTCATCTTCAGTTTCTCCCTGCGGAAGAAGGTGAAGTAGAACAGGCAGATCTCATACAGGCCGAGGCCCAGGTAAAAGAGCACGAACCGGTTGGTGGTCGAGACCGGGAAGAGGGTGGTCGGCTCGGTCATGCCCAGCGGTCCGGCGGACAGCCAGTTGATGAAGATGAACCAGGGCACGACCGGCAGCATGCTCAGCAGTGCCGAACGGATCCACCGCTTGCCGGTTCTGCCGATGCAGGGGGTCAGCGGCTGGGTCGCCGCCTGGAAGAACGGATGCTTGCAGACGAAGAGCACCAGGCTGATCATCAGCGAGGCGAGGGAGATCATCGCGACCAGCGAGACGGCGTACTGGGTGCTGACCGCCAGCGTATCCCGCGGGGCGATGGTGGTGTCGGTCGGGACGATCCGCTCGAGGTAGTCGCAGACCATGCCGATCACCTTCGGGTTCCAGCGGCCGGCGCAGTGCTGTGCGCCGAGGCCGGAATACGGGACAAAGACGCGGTAGTTGTTCTCCTCGACCGAGCCGTACTCCTTCTCAAACTCCGGCAGGCTGCCGTCGGTGCCGTAGACCTTCTGGAAGAACTTCTTGTTCATCTCCTCCGGCTCATACATCCGGTTCATCCAGTCGCCTTCACCGATGATGGTGACCAGGTTGCCGGTAAAGGTGTCGCCGAACTGTTTCTGGTCCCGCATCGCGGCGACCGCGACGCCGCCGGCGATGTCGCACTGATCCACCACGACGCCGGTCCAGCTGCCGCCGCGGCTGTGGCCGGTGGCGAGGATCTTGGTCGGGTCAATGAAGGGCAGCGTCTTGATGTGATCGACGAACTCGAGCACCGTCTTGGTCGGGTCGCTGAACCCGTCCTCCGACATGCCCGAACCGCCGACATCCAGCATGAAGACGTTGTAGCCCCGGCGGACCAACTCGACCGCCCAGCTGCTGAACGCCTGTGCGCTCTCGTTGTTGCCGTGGAACATCACGACGGCGGGGCCGGGATTCTCATCGGTCGAGGTCTTCTGGACAAAGGAGACGTAGCTGTACTGGTGCCCGTTCTCCGACAGGATGTACTCCCGGCGGACCTTTGCCATGCCCCAGCCGGTGTAAAAGCCCTGCATGATCAGCACGCTGACCAGAAAGACGATCAGCGAGATCAGCAGGACGGACTTCGGTTTTCTTTCCTTCTGATTCATTGTTCTACCTCCTCATTGTTACGACCAAACCTTGCGCTGTGCTGTTTTAATCACCTCTTTTTACACGAAACGGCAGACATGGTCCACCGCAATATCCGAAAATCCATACGCCTCCGCCTTGGTCAGGCGGCCGTTGCTGACCTCGAGCACCCGCTCGAGCAGCAGCTGCCCCATCTCCCTTGCGGTCTTCTCCCCCCGGACGATGGCGGACAGGTCGACGTCCATGTTGTCCTCCATGCAGCGGTAGGTCCGTTCGTTCGCGGTCACCTTGATGACCGGGACGATCGCGTTGCCGGTCGGGGTGCCCCGCCCGGTGGTGAAGATGACGACCTGACAGCCGCCCGCCACCATCGAGGTGACCGACGAGATGTCGTAGCCGGCGGTGTCCATCACAATCGCACCGTGGCGGGTCGGCCGCGCCGCCTGCTCGAGCACCTCAACGATCGGCCGGGTACCGCCCTTGCGGATGCAGCCCAGGCTCTTCTCATCCAGCGTCGAGAGCCCGCCCGCCTTGTTGCCGGGGGTGGGCTGGCCGGCGCGGCAATCCTGGCCCGCCGCCTTGAGGTGCTCCTCATAGGCGCGGCAGACCTCGATGATCTCGTTGTGGATCTTCGGGGTCGCGGCCCGCTTTGCGACGACGTGTTCGGCCCCGATCCACTCGATCGACTCGCTCATCATGCTGGTCGCGCCGTAGTCCACCAGCAGATCGCTCAGCTCCCCCACCGCGGGGTTGCTGGCAATGCCGGAGGTCGCGTCGGAACCGCCGCACTCGATCCCCAGGAACAGCTCGGAGAGATCGAACAGCTCCTTCTGCTGCAGCGCAGCCTGCGCCGCCATCTCCCGCGCGGCCCGCACCGCCTTCTCGATCGTCTTGAGGGTGCCCCCCTCCTCCTGAATCCCGAAGGAGACCACCGGTTTCGAGGTCATCGACTGGATCTTCTCCCGCAGCTGTCGGTGCCCCACCGTCTCGCAGCCCAGCCCGATGATGACCACCCCGTAGACATTGGGGTTGCAGGCAAAGCCGGTGAGCACCTTCTGGGACATCGCGGTGTTCGCCGCGACGTCCGAGCAGCCGGTGTTGAAGATGATGTTCACCGCCCCCCGCACCTGGCTCGCGACGATTCGAGCCGTCTCGCTGCCGCAGGAGCAGCCGGGCAGGATCAGCACATGGTTGCGGATGCCCGGCCGGCCCTCAGCCCGCCGGTATCCCCAGAATTTGAGCCCGCTCTTGGTGGGGACGAGCTCCGACACCGGCTGGTCGGTTTCGGGCACCAGCTCGCCGTCGTAGTCCCGCGGGACGCTGTAGATGTTCTCATGACTGACCCAGCACCCCTGCCCGATCGGCCGATTTGTCCGGCCGATCAGCTCGCCGTACTTGAGTACATCGACCCCCTCCGACAGCGGCACCAGCGCCGCCTTGTGGCAGGCGGGGATCTCCTGCGCCGCCGTCAGGCTGCACTGCATCCCTTCCTTCTGATAGACAATCTTCTCCCCTGCGGCGACCGTCCGCACACAGGTCACAACATTATCCTTTGGATCCATCAACAACGCGTTGACTTCCATCTAACCACCCTCCGCGATCGACCAAAAATTTCTACATGATTCGCTTTCTTTTTGTGTGTCTTTACAATAACACGGGATTGATATATAATCAATTTTATAAAAATTATATATCTATAAATATAATTTATAATTTGGAGCGAGCGCTTATGAGTCCCGAGATGGAGTACATCTATACCGTTTATCAAGAGGGAAGTTTTTCCAAGGCGGCGGAAAAGCTCTACCTGACCCAGCCGGCGCTGAGCATCGCGGTGCGGAAGGTGGAGCGGTCGATCGGAATGCCGCTGTTCGACCGCAGCTGCAAGCCGCTCGCGCTAACCCCGGCGGGTGAAATCTATCTGGAAACGATCAAAAAAATGCTGCTGCTCGAAAAGGAGCAACAGCAGAAACTAAACGATATTCAACATCTGGTCACCGGCTCCATCCGTCTGGGCGGCACCCACTATCTGAACGCCTACATCCTGCCCGGGATCCTCGCCCGGTTCAGCCGGCGGTATCCCGGGGTCGAACTGCAGATCACCGAGCAGAGCTCCTACAGTCTGGTTCAGATGCTCTCCGCCCGTCAGATTGATCTCACCTTCAACTGCAGCCCAACACTGGTGAAGGACTTTGCCCGCTACCCGCTGTTCGAGGACCGGGTCCTGCTCGCCGTTCCAAGGGATGACCCCTTCAATGAGAAGTATACCGGTTTTGCGCTGACCGCGGCTGAGATCCGCCGCGGCCGGCATCTGCTTCCGGACTGCCCAAAATTGCCGCTCGCGGCGCTGGCGGAGCCCGAGCTGATCCTGCTGCGCAGGGGCAACAACCTCTATGAGCGCTCGAGCGAGATGTTCGCCGCAGCCGGGGTGACCCCGCGGATCCGGATGGACCTGAACCAGATGGTCACCGCCTACCATCTCGCCGAGGCGGGGATGGCGGCCGCCCTGATCAGCGACCGGATCGTCCGGGCCGAGAGCGACTCGCTGCGGTTCTATGCGCCGGACAGCCCCCTCGCGACCCGGGTCTTCTACATCCTGGTGAACCGGGACGCCTATGTCCCGGTCGCGGTGCGCCGGTTCGTCGAGGAGGCACGGGACTGGATGCGCCGTTAATCCTCCTCCCCGCCGGCATAGAGACGCTTTCCGAACCGGTACGCCCCTTCGAGGTGGGAGGTATTCGCGATCTGCGGCCCGCCGCCGGTCTCCCCGCAGCCGCTTAACATCATTTTGAGCGCGTGGAGATCGAGCGTTTTTCGGGCATTTTTTCTCTATACGGCATGCGGCCGGGGGCCCCTCACTTTCTGACCCGCAGCTCGGCGAGTGCGGCGTAGTGGAGCACATCAAACCGCTGCGGTGCAGACGCGGCGAGCATTCTTTTATGCTCCTCTTCCCATGCCGCGATCTCCTCTTTGGGCAGCGACGCGCCGATGCCCCGGCAGGCCCGCATCCGGCCGTTCCAGCTCTCCCGGGTGAAGGGAACCGCGAGTCGGTACTCCTCGTGGTAGACCGGCTCGAACTCCTTGAGGTACCGCGCGGGGACCGGGATCGGGTGGATGGTGTCCCCCGCGCTGGCCCAGGCGGGGTTGTACCTGAGCACCAGTTTTTCACTGGCGTCCGCGATCTTGTCCTCCTTCGGCAGCCAGCCCATATAGAGCAGCAGCAGCCGGCCGCCGGGTTTCAGCATCCGGGCGAGCTGCGGCGAAGTTCTCTCCGGATCAAAATACCAGAAACACTGGCAGGCGGTGATCACATCAAAGGAGTTCTCCGGAAAGTCAAGCTCCTCGGTAGCGGAGACCCGATAGTCGATCGACATCCCTTCGGAAAGTGTTCTCGCCGCCGCGATCTGCTCCGGCGAGAGGTCGACCGCGGTCCACTTCGCGCCGTACCGGTACAGATTGCGGGGCAGCACCCCGGTGCCGGTGCCGATGTCGAGGACCGACTGGCCTGCAATACAGAGCCCGCGGCCAAGGATCTTCCGGTAGAAGATCTGCGGGTAGATGTCCCGGTACTTCGCGTAGTCCGCCGAGGTCCTGCCCCAGTCAAACGCCCTGCCGCCGTCGATGTTCTTATCCCTGATCTCCATAAAACTCCCTCCCCTGTTTTCCCCGATTATACCACAAAAAACGGCCCCCGGAATTTGTCTGATCCGGGTGCCGTTTTTCAGTTTACCAGAGCCGTACCCCCTTCTGCTCCGGCAGCAGCCCCCCGTGGATCGCCGCGGGGAGCGCGGCCTTGAAGAAGAGGAAGAGCAGTATCGTCTCGACCGGCAGCAGGCCGATGTTCTTGATCGTGCTCTTGACCAGATAATAGTAGTATCCCTTGCCGTAGAGCATCGAGCTCCAGAGCGCACCGAGCGCGATGTTGACCCCGACGTTGACCGTCAGCTTTGCCAGCAGGATCCGCAGCCCGGTGATCCGCGCGCGGTAGAAAAAGAGCGCGTAGAAGAAGGAGCCGAGCATGCTGTTCAGGACATAGCCGGGAAAGAAGGGGCCGGAGGGCTGGATCAGAAAGCCGAGCAGATCGGTGCAAAAGCCCGAGACCAGCCCGAGCACTGGCCCGTAGATCGCGCTGCCCAGCGCGTTGAAGAAGAATCCGAAGAAGATGTGCAGATTGTCCCCGAGCGGGATCGGGATCAGACCGACCACCACCCTGATCGCGACGAAGAGGGCGGTGAGGGTGAGCATCCGCACCTGTTTGCCCTCGGCGAGGGCGGTTCGCCAGTAGGCGGCGGAAAACGGGGAGAGAAACTGCAGCGTCTGACTGTTCTTGGACATAAAAACAACCTCCTTTGTGCATCGGTTTGTACCAACGCACCCGGGAGGATGCACACGCGGGGCAGCGCCCCGTTCGCTTTTTTGGTACAGCGGGATGCGGAGACCGCACCGCGTGGAGAGGTGAACCCCCCTCCCTCTTCGTCCCGCCGACAACTCCCCGTCCGGTGGGCACTGCGGCCGCCTTTGCGGCCTGACGCGCGATCTCCTACTCTGTTTTTTTCTGACCGCTATGGGTCCAGCTGATTATACCATATTGTTCCTGCGCTGTCCACCGGTTTTCCCTTCACCTCTCCGCCTCCGCATCCGGCAGCTGCACCGACAAAGAGACGGTCGTACCGGTCTCGGTGATCCCCGCGCCGGTATTCGGGTAAAACTGCGTGTAGACCGCATCGCAGAGGAACACCGCAAAGAGCACCGCACAGACTGCTCTGACCCTGTTCTCCGCAAGCCGGCCGACCAGTGCATCGATCAGCGGAGCGACGAGATAGACAATGGCAAGTCCGCCGACCCCGAAGACCAGCAGCCCTTCGGCGCAGATCCGCCCATGCAGGTTGAGGAAATAACCGCTGTAATCCCACCACCTGGCCCCGCCGCTCACAAACTGCATCACAAGGGAGGTGGTGTACTCGAGCGCGCCGCAGAGCAGGACGGTTAGGACAAACTGCAGCGCCGGGCTGCGGCGGCAGCGGTAGAGCATCGTGAGCATCAACACCGCACCGGTGCCGTAGATCGGCAGCCAGGGGCCGTGAAGCGCACCGCGATTGACGAGGGTGCCGTAGCTCACCAGATGCAGTCCGACCTCCCACAGCCAGCCGAAGACCGAGATGCTCAGAAAAATGGCGATCAGCGACCAGACCGAATACCGCCGCATATAATTGAGCGACGCAATCAGCCGGCGGCGCTCGGTCTCCGGGATCGGATAGAGCCGCACCGGATAGGCGATGCCCTGAACATCGTCCATCAGCGCGTGGAGCCGGACACTGTCGGCCCGCTGCTGCTCGAGTTTCTTCTCCTCGCTGCGTCGCAGCAGGAGCAGCCCCAGGTTGTCGGCGAGAAAACCGCGCCACCCGCCCAGCCGTTCCCCGTCCTGCTGCGCGTTTTTCATCGTCCGGATGACGTCGGCATATCTTTCCCGGATCAGCGCATCCGGCGCCCTCTCATAGAGATAAGGGTCCTGCAGCAGCGCGGCGCCGGGGATTCCCTTTGCAATCGCCTCGGCCCGCAGCCCTGCATAGTACCGGGTGAAGACGGCGGTCTTGTAGGGGTTGACATAGAGGACGCTGACCAGCCCGAAGGTGAGCAGTCCGAGCAGCTCCCAGCCGAGAAAGGAGAGCTCGAAGACAAAACATTGCCACTTGTGTCCCTTCATCATCCGGCGGGAAAGGGTGATCGCCTGACGCGCGGTGAGGTCGGGATTTTCCGCCACAATATAGGGGACCAGATAATAAGAATACCGCTTGACCGCCGCACCGGCGATGGTGAGGCACCAGAGGGTGTAAAGCAGATACCGGACCAGCATGATCCAAGCAGCCCGTGCCCAGCGCCCCACCCGCAGCAAAAAGGAAAACCGCTGCGGGGTAACCCGGTCATAGTTCATCCCCTCGAGAAAGACCCGCCGCATCGCGACCGGAAAGGTGTTCTGCACAAATACCCCGAAGGCTGCCATCCCGGCCGCAAAGAGCAGGATCAAGAACGCCAGACCGGCGCTCTCCGATCCGGTGACGGAGGCCACCGCCGCGACGATGGTGACCAGAATCGAGCCGGACGTAATCCAGTTGACCACCGATGAGAGCACCCCGCGGCTGCGGCCGAACGCCGGGTTGCCGCTCTCCGCCTGCTCGATCGCCTGCTGCTGCGACTGCTGTGCGACCTCCTCGCCAGCCTGCAGGTTCTCCTCCACCATCGCGGTCAGCACGTTTTTCCACAAAGTGCCGCCCACCTCGGTCTTGACACCGGTATCCGCAGCGACCGTCTGCTCATTCCCCCGCGCCCTAAAAGAAAACAGCGATCCGCGAAACTCCGCCGACAAAAACGCGGCGATCAGGCAGGCTGCAACAAAGATAAAATAGTGTTTTTTCAGATCCGTGCGGCCCTCATGTTTGAGCTCTTTTCTCGTCTTCATCCTTCTCTCCATTTCTCCCCCTGCCGGGGAACACTCTTACAAGTATAAGGAAGAAAAGGGAAAATTGCAACCCAAAGAACAGCACCCGGAGATTGTTCCCGCGCGCAAAACAAGGGCCGGTGCACACCGCAGTGTGCACCGGCCCTTGCCGTTATTGCATCAATGATGGATTAGTACATGCCGCCCATCGAGGGATCGCCAGCGGGGGCCGCGGGCTCCTTCTCGGGGATATCGGCAACCAGGCTCTCGGTGGTGAGGACCATCTCGGCGACCGAGGAGGCGTTCTGCAGCGCGCTCCGGGTGACCTTGGTCGGATCGACGACACCAAAGTCCTCAAGCATCATGCCGTAGGTCTCGCTCTGGGCGTTGAAACCATAGCCGACCTTGCCGCTGTTCTCGACCTTGTCGACCACGACACTGCCCTCGAGACCCGCGTTCTTGACGATCTGGCGCAGCGGCTCACGCAGCGCATTGATGACGATCTTCGCACCGGTCTTCTCGTCGCCCTCGAGGCCCTCGGCGGCCTTGACGACAGCGGGGATGATGTTGACCAGGATGGTGCCGCCGCCGGGGACGATGCCCTCCTCGACAGCCGCCTTGGTCGCGGAGAGCGCGTCCTCGATGCGGAGTTTCTTCTCCTTCATCTCGACCTCGGTCGCAGCGCCGACCCGGATGACCGCGACGCCGCCGGCCAGCTTGGCCAGCCGCTCCTGCAGTTTCTCGCGGTCGAAGTCGGAGGTGGTCTCCTCGATCTGCGCACGGATCTGGGCAACGCGGTCGGCGATGTCCTGCTTGTTGCCGGCGCCGTCGACGATGACGGTGTTCTCCTTGGTGACCTTGACCTGCTTTGCGGTGCCGAGCATCTCGATGGTGGTGTCCTTCAGCTCGAGACCCAGCTCCTCACTCACGACCTGGCCGCCGGTCAGGATCGCAATATCCTGCAGCATCTCCTTGCGGCGATCGCCAAAGCCGGGGGCCTTGACGGCGACGCAGTTGAGGGCGCCGCGCAGCTTGTTGACGATCAGGGTGGACAGCGCCTCACCCTCGACGTCCTCGGCGATGATGACCAGTTTCTTGCCCATCTTGACGATCTGCTCGAGGATCGGCAGCAGATCCTGGATCGAGGAGATCTTCTTGTCGGTGATCAGGATATAGGGATCGTCCATGATCGCTTCCATCTTCTCGGTGTCGGTGGCCATATACGGGGTGATATAGCCACGGTCGAACATCATGCCCTCGACCACCTCGGAATAGGTCTCGGCGGTCTTGGACTCCTCGATGGTGATGACACCGTCGGCGGTGACCTTCTCCATCGCCTCGGCGATCAGGTTGCCGATCTCGGCGTCGCCGGCCGAGATGGTGGCGACCTTCGCGATGTCGGCGCTGCCGCTGACCTTCTGGCTGTTCGCCTTGATGGCGACCACCGCGGCGTCAACCGCCTTCTTCATGCCGCGCTTGAGGTCCATCGGGTTCGCGCCCGCGGCGACGTTCTTCATGCCCTCGTGCACCAGCGCCTGGGCCAGAACGGTCGCGGTGGTGGTGCCGTCACCGGCGGCGTCGTTGGTCTTGGTCGCAACCTCCTTGACCAGCTGAGCGCCCATATTCTCAAACGGATCCTTCAGCTCGATCTCCTTGGCGATGGTCACACCGTCGTTGGTGATGAGCGGAGAGCCGAACTTCTTGTCGAGCACGACATTGCGGCCCTTGGGTCCGAGGGTGATCTTGACGGTATCGGCGAGCTGATCAATGCCCTTCTCGAGTGCTTTGCGGGCTTCCTCGCCGTAAACAATCTGCTTAGCCATACTAATCTGCTCCTTTTTATATTAAGTGTAATGAATCAGTCTTCCACCGTCGCGAGGATATCGCTCTGACGGAGAATCTGGCACTCCTCGCCGTCGATCTTGACCTCGGTGCCGGCATACTTTGCGGCGATGACACGGTCGCCGACCTTGAGGGTCATCTTGACCTCATTGCCGTCCACCATGCCGCCGGGGCCGACCGCGACGACCACCGCAACCTGCGGCTTTTCTTTGGCCGAACCGGTCAGGATGATGCCGCCCTTGGTGGTCTCCTCCGCCTTTTCCGCCTTGATGACAACTCTGTCTGCCAAAGGTACGATTTTCATAAGAAATATCCCCTTTTCAAAAAATTATTCTGTTTCAAACCATTATTTATTTCATGCTTAGCACTCTTTTATCCTGAGTGCTAACTATATTTTAGCGCATTTTTTTCGAATTGCAATAGGGGAATTGAAAAAAATTTGTGAACAGGACGCAAAATCCTGCACGCGGGCGCAAAAAAGCGACCCGGCCGCGGTTTTATCCACCGCCGGATCGCCTGTTGTCATTCTGTTTTCGCCGCGAGCGGAGCCGGCAGCACAAACCGGGCGGCGTGGGGCAGCACCCGGACATGCAGCCCGTCCCGGGGGCCGCATTCGCCGTCGACATTCGCAATCGCGGTGCGCTCGGCGCGGATGTCGATCTCCTCTCCCCGCAGGTAGGTGATGATGTCCCGCAGCTCGGGGCGGATCGCATCCCCGTCAAAGTGCTCGCCGGCCTGGTACTTGCCGATGACCCCGGCGATCTTGAACCGGCTGATCTTCTTGACCATCAGCACCTCGAGCAGACCGTCGTCGAGTTTTGCGCGGGGGGCGGCCTTGTAGCCGCCGCCGTAGGTCATCCCGTTGGCGACCGCCACCAGAAGGAAGTTGCCGGTAAACCGCCGGCCGTCCACCGTGACGGTCATCGGGCAGCCGATCGGCTTGCAGATGTTCTCGACGATTGAGATGTTGTAGGCCATCGTCCCGCCGCAGAAGGGGAGCCGCCGGTACTTCGGGATGCCGTAGGCGACCGCGGCGTCGAGCCCGATCGAGCAGATCGCCGCCGAGATCTCGTGTTCCCCCACCTGCATCAGGTCGATCGAGATCGCCTTGCCAGCGATGCTGTCCTCCACCCGCAGAAAGTCCTCCTGGGTGCCGAAGTTTCGCAGAAAGTCATTGCCCGAACCCAGCGGCACACAGGCGACCTCCGCCTGCGGATAGCGGTAGGCGCCGGCGAAGACCTCATTGAGGGTGCCGTCTCCGCCGCAGGCGTAAAACCGCACCGGGTCCCGCGTCATCGCGTACTGTTTGGTGATCTCGGTCGCGTGGCCGGGATGGGTGGTGATCTCCACCGCGTAGTCCAGTTTCAGCGGTGCGATCCGCTCGATCAGCGAGGGAACGAAAAATTGGCTCGCATCCGCCTTTCCCGCCCTGGGATTGACAATAAAGACATGTTTCATCCGATACTTCCTCCGCCGAAACTTCATTTTCCATTTAATAATACCGCATTTTTTTCCCGCAGACAACAGCAAATCAAGAGGGCCTTAACGTTTTGCGGGCAGCTGGCACACCTTGCCGGGATGTGATACAATCAGACGGTAAGATTTTAATTGGAAAGGCGTCTTCGATCCATGCGAAAAACCATCGGCATCTTCGCCCATGTCGACGCGGGCAAAACCACCCTCTCCCAGCAGATTCTGCTGCAGACCGGCGCGCTGCGTGCCGGCGGCGGGCGGGCGCTCTACCTCGACGACGCGCCGCTCGAACAGCAGCGGGGCATCACCATCTTCTCCTCTGCCGCCCCGTTCTCCCACGGCGGCGAAGAGTACACCCTGATCGACACCCCCGGCCACCTCGACTTTGGCGCCGAGGCGGAGCGTTGTGTCTCGGTGCTCGACTGCGCGGTGCTGCTCGTCAGCGCGACCGACGGCATTCAGGGCCACACCGAGGCGCTCTGGCGGCTGCTCGCACGGTACCGGGTGCCGACCGTTCTCTTTCTCAACAAGACCGACCGCCCCACCGCCGACCCCGACGGGGTGCTCGCAGCGCTGCGACAGCGGTTTTCAGCCGACTGCATCCTCTTTGACGGGTCTCTCTTCTCCCCCGCCCCACCCGAGGCCGCATTTGAGGCGGTTGCCGAGCGGGAGGACGCGCTGCTCGAGGCCTATCTCGCCGGGGAGGCGACGCCGCAGCAGCTCCTCTCCTCCGCCGCAGCGCTCTGCGGCAGCCGCCGTCTCTTTCCGGTCTTTGCCGGCAGCGCGCTGACCGGCGAAGGGGTCGAGCCGCTGCTCTGCGGGCTGGACCGGCTGCTCGCCACCGACTACGAGAAACGGGAGACGGCGCCCTTTGCCGCCCGCATCTGGCAGATCCGGCACGACAAGCAGGGGGTGCGGCTCTCCTTTTTAAAGGTGCTGAGCGGCCGTCTGTCGGTCAAGGCATCGATCGGGGCGGACAAGGTCAACGAGCTGCGCCGGTACACCGGTCCGCGGTTTGAGCCGGTGCAGTGTCTCGACGCGGGGGAGGTCGGCGCCGCGGCCGGTTTGTCGCTCCCTGCCGGCAGCCTGATCGGGGCCGAGGGGGAGGTCGCGTCTCCCCTTTTCACCCCGGTGCTGACCGCAAAGGTCGTCATGAATCCGGCACAGGAGCCGGCGGTCCGCCGCGCCTTCGCGCTGCTGACCGAGGAGGACCCCGCGCTGCAGGCCCATTGGGACGAGGGGACCCGCACCCTCGAGATCCGGGTGATGGGCCGGGTGCAGCTCGAGGTGCTGACCGCGCTGCTCTGCGAGCGGTTTGGCCTCGAGGTCCGGTTCGACCGGCCGGCGGTGCGGTATCTCGAGACGATCACTGCGCCGGTGGTCGGGATCGGCCACTTCGAGCCGCTGCGGCACTACGCTGAGGTCTGGCTGCAGCTCTCCCCCGGCCCGCGGGGCAGCGGCATCCGGTTTGAGAGCGCCTGTTCCACCGACCTGCTCGACCAGAATTTTCAAAATCTGATCCGCACCCATGTCCTTGAAAAGGAGCACCGCGGGGTGTTGACCGGCGCGCCGGTGACCGACCTGACCGTCACCCTGCTGACCGGCCGCAGCCACCTCAAACACACCGAGGGGGGCGACTTCCGACAGGCGGTCTACCGGGCGATCCGGCAGGGTCTCGCCACGGCTGCGGCCGCGGGAAACTGCCTGCTGCTTGAACCCTGTTACGACTTCACCGTCACCGCGCCGGCGGCGGCTGCGGGCCGGATCATGGCGGACATCCAGAAACGGCAGGGCAGCTTTGATCCGCCCCAAAGCGAGGGGGAGACCGCAGTCATCGAGGGACGGGGGCCCGCGGCGCAGTTTCTCGACTACGCCGCCGAGCTGCCCGCCTTCACCGGCGGCCTGGGCAGCTTTTTCGCCTCGTTCGGCGGGTACGAGCCCTGCCGCGATGCCGCGCAGATCATCGCCGGGGCCGGCTATGAGTTCGAGCGGGACACCGAGAACCCCGCCGATTCGATCTTCTGCTCCCACGGGGCGGGGCACCCGGTCAGATGGGACGAGGTGCCCGCCCACGCCCACTGCAGCCTCTGAGCCGGGGCGGTATTTTTTCTCCTTCGACAAAAGAAACTGTTGACTTTTTCTGCCGGACGGGCTAAAATAGAAAAGCACTCAAAACCTGCGGGTTTAGCTCATCTGGTAGAGCGTCTGCTTCCCAAGCAGAAGGTGGCGAGTTCGAGCCTCGTAACCCGCTCCAGCAGTCCCCGGTCAGCCGACCGGGGATTTTTTATTGCCACCCGCAGCGGGGTGTGCTAAAATAAAATGAACCATCGGATTGATTCGCGCTCCGCCGCCGCGGAGTTTTTTCTTTCTCAAATCACAGGGATGAGGAGGGCAACGGGAGAATGGAATACCGGCTGGCTAAAAACAATGGGGACACCGTCGCCGTTCCCTCGCTGCTGCTGCGGCACCTCGCCTGTACCGACGGCAACCAGCTGCGGGTCGCGCTGGCCATTTTGCGGGACGGCGAGGTGCGCCGTTCCGCACTCGCACAGGAGTTTTCGCAGCTGCTCGACGACGCGGAGCTCGAGCGGATCCTGATCTACTGGACCGGCGCCGGGCTGCTGGTCGGCGAGCGGGGATCCGCCCCCGCCCCCACCCCGGCAAAGCCGGCCCCGAAACCGCCCCGGCTCTCGAGCCGGGAGGTCGCGGCGGCGGCGCTGGAGGACCCGCAGATCCCGGTGCTGATCACCGAGAGCCAGAACCTGCTGGGCAGCCTGCTGGGCGAGGCGGACAGCAATCTGCTGGTCTCCCTCTACCTGCAGGACGGCCTGCCGGTAGACCTGATCCTGACCGGCATCGCCCATTTTGTCGGCAAGGGCAAGCGGAGCGTGCGGTACATCGCCCGGGTGCTGCTCTCCTGGTACGGCGAGGGGATCCGCAGCTGCGCGGATCTCGAGCGGCATCTCGCGCTACTCGCGCTGCGGGAGCGGTGCGAGACCGAGGTCGCCGAGATCCTCGACGCGCCGGTCAGCTCCTTCACCACCGGCGAGCGGACCCTGATCGCCCGCTGGTATGAGGAGTACGGCTACGGCCGGGAGATGATCGAGGCCGCCTGCCAGCGCGCCGGCGAGAAACGGAGCGCCCGCTACCTCAACGGGATGCTCAAAAAGTGGTACGCCAAGGGATACCGCACCCCGCGGGATCTCGAGGCGGAGGGCCCTGCCAACATCCAGGAGGCCGGGCGGGAGATCACCCCCGAGCGGGATCTGCTGCTGCGCAATCCGGATTACACCCCGACATTCCGAAAGAGAGGCGGGATCTGATGAACCGATCGGAATACTACGCACAGGCGATGGCGGCGCTGCGCCGCAGCCGGCAGCGGGCGATCACCCTCGCCGACCGGAACAAGCAGACCGCCTATGACAAAATCCCCCGGCTGCTGGTGCTGGACAACCTGACCATCGAGACCGGCCTCGCACTGGCGCGGCTGGGCGCCGCGGGGGCGGATGCCGAAAAGATCGCACAGAAAAAACAGGCACTCTCCGCGATCGACGCCGAGCGGGGCGCGCTGCTGCGGGAGAACGGTTTTCCCGCCGATTTTCTCGAGCCGAAGTTCAGCTGTCCCATCTGCCGGGATACCGGGCGGGACGGTGAGCGGGTCTGCGACTGTGTCGGCCGCAGGATCCGGGCGCTGCGCCGGGCCGATCTGCTCAAGACCGCCCCGATCGATCGCTGCCGGTTCGACAACTTCGATCTTTCCCGGTATCCCGACCGGCCGATCCCCCCTGCCACCCGCAGCGCCCGCTCGATCATGGAGGCGAACTTCAACTACTGCAAACAGTATGCGGCCGATTTTTCCTCCGACTGCCCGAGTCTCTTTCTGACCGGCAACGCGGGGCTCGGCAAGACCCACCTCGCGCTGGCGATCGCCGGCGAGCTGCTGGCCAAGGGGGTCGAGGTGCTCTATGCCGGCAGCCAGAACGTCTTCGGGATCATCGAGCGGGACCGCTATCTCGACGGCGGCGAGCTGCTGGGCGCGATGCTGGAGGCCGAGCTTCTGATCCTCGACGACCTCGGCACCGAGTACCTCTCCCCCTATGTCGCGAGCTGCATCTATCGGCTGGTGGACACCCGGCTGGTCACCCACCGGCCGACCATCTACACCAGCAATCTGCAGAGCCAGAAGACGATCAATACCCGCTACTCTGAAAAGGTGGGCAGCCGGCTGTTCGGATCCTGTGAAATCCTGTTCTTTTACGGCGAGGATCAGCGTCTGGCGGGCCACTACGCCGACACGCCGTAAAAAAATTTTTTCGGGGCTGGTTTTTTTGCCCGGATCGTGCTATACTATCACCGGTACAATGGGGTACGGAACAATTGTTTCGCACCCTTTTTTGATGTCAAATTCTGTCACAATCTGAGAGAAGGAGTGTTTCTTTTATGAAGATCGTAGTCATTGGCGCCGGCGCGATGGGGACCCTGTACGGCGGCCGTCTCGCCCTCGCCGGCGAGGAGGTCACGATGGTCGACGTGGTCGAGCCGGCGGTGCGCCGGATGGACCGGGAGGGGCTGACCCTCGAGCTGGCCGACGGCACCCACACCGCGAAGGTGTCGGCAAAGCTCGCCGCCGAGGTGGACTTTGCGGCGGATCTCGTGATCCTCTTCACCAAATCGGTCTACTCCCACGCGGCGCTCGAGAGCGCGAAGACCTTTATCGGTCCCGACACGGTGGTGCTGACCCTGCAAAACGGCCTCGGCAACCTCGAGCGGGTGGCCGAGTTCGTGCCGATGGAGCGGATTATCATCGGCATCAGCGACTTTCCCAGCGACCTGCTCGAGACCGGCCATATCCGCTCGATCGGGGAGGGCCACACCCGGATCATGACCGCAAAGGGCGGCGAGACCCCGTTTCTGCAGGAGGTCTGCCGCAAATTTGAGGCCGCGGGGCTGCACTGCTCCATCACCCCCGACATCATGAAGACCATCTGGACCAAGGTCGCGGTCAATGCCACCGCGAACAGCATCACCTCGGTCTGCCGGCTGCGCTGCGGCGTGCTGATCAGCACCCCCGAGGCCTGGCAGCTGACGCTGCGGATCATCGACGAGATTGTCGCGGTCGCGGCGGCGGACGGGGTCTCCCTCGACCGGGAGGCGATTGTCGACAACGTCCACAAGGTGATGGAGGCAATGCCGGATCACCTGACCAGCATGGAGCAGGATGTGCTGGCAAAACGGCCCACCGAGGTCGGCTCGATCAACGGCGGGGTGGTCAAGAAGGCGAAGGCGCTCGGGATCGACGCCCCCTGCAACGAGACGATGTATCTGCTCATCCGCACCATTGAGCAGAACTACGCCGGCCAGATTCTCTGATTTTTTCCATAGAGCGGGACGCGCGGCCTTGCTGCGCGTCCTGTTTTTTTCTGCCACAATAATGCAGGAACTCTTTTCTGTCGAAAACAGAAATCCGGCGCAGCTCCTGTCTATTTTTTCATGCAAATGCAATAAATCTTCATTTTTTCTTTGCCGCAAAGCCGCTATAATGAGGGTGGAAACAAAATTTTGCGCCGGGAGGAAAAACGAATGAATCAGGAAGTCGTTTATCAGATTGAACGGTTGATCCGTTTCGGTCTTTCACAGGGGCTGGTGGGAAAGCTGGACGCGGTCGTCGCCCGCAACACCCTGCTGGATCTGTTTGGCCAGAGTGAGCCCTACGCCGGCGCGCTGCCGCCGGAGCACCTCGACACCCCGACCGAAATCCTCGAGCCGCTGCTCGACCTCGCCGGGGAGCTCGGGCTGTACGACAAGGAGATCTACGCGCTGCGGGTCAACTTCGAGGCCCGGATCATGGGTGCGCTGATGCCGCGGGAGAGCGAGGTCTGCGACCGGTTCTGGCAGCTCTACCGGGCGGAGGGGCCCCGGGCCGCCACCAGCTATTTCTATCATCTGTGCATCGTCAGCAACTACATCCGCACCGCGCAGATCGCCAAAAACATCCAGTGGGAGTACCCCTGCCGGTACGGCACGCTGGAGATCACCATCAACCTGACCAAGCCCGAGAAGGATCCCAAGACCATCGCCCTCGAGCGGCTGCAGCCGGCCTCGAGCTATCCCAAATGCATGCTCTGCATCGAGAACATCGGCTACGCCGGCAGGGTCAACTTTCCCGCCCGGCAGAACCACCGGGTGGTGCCGGTCACCCTCGACGGCGAGCAGTGGTATCTGCAGTACTCCCCCTATGTCTACTACAACGAGCACTGCATCGTTTTCGGGGAGGACCACGAGCCGATGGCGATCTCCCAAAAGACCTTCACCCGGCTGTTCGACTTTGTGACCCAGTTCCCCCACTACACCTGCGGCAGCAATGCCGACCTGCCGATCGTCGGCGGCAGCATCCTCTCCCACAACCATTTCCAGGGGGGCAACTACCCCTTCCCGATGCAGAGCGCCGGATTCCAGCAGCGCTACCGCTGTGACGGGTTCGACAAGATCACCATCGGCCGGATCAACTGGCCGGTCTCGACCATCCGCTGTACCGGCCGGGACACCGAGCAGCTGACCGCCTTTGCCGAGCAGCTGCTCGAGGCCTGGCGGGAGTACAGCGACGAGTCGGTCGACATTCGCGCCTTCACCGAGGAGGAGGGCCGCCGGGTCCCCCACAACACCATCACCCCGATCCTGCACTACACCGAGCAGGACGGCTATGTGCTGGACCTCGTGCTGCGCAACAACGCGACCAGTGAGGCGTTCCCCGAGGGGATCTTCCATCCCCACCGGGAGCTGCACCACATCAAGAAGGAGAACATCGGGCTGATCGAGGTCATGGGACTCGCGATCCTGCCCAGCCGGCTCAAAGACCAGACCGCCGCCATCTGCGGGGTGCTCGCCGGCGCGCGCACCGCCGACGAGGTCAAGCAGCAGGCGCCGGAGCACGCGGACTGGATCGATGTTCTGGTGGAGAAGTACGGCTGCGGGATGTCCGCCGATGCGGCCGAGCAGGCCGTCCGGGCCGAGGTCGGCGCGAAGTTCGCCGCCTGTCTCGAGGACGCAGGCGTCTTTAAACAGAACGAACAGGGCTTTGCGGCCTTCGACCGGTTTATGGAGTCGATCGATTGCGCGAAGATCTGATCCAAAAGAAAAAGCCGCCGCACAAGAGATTCTTGTGCGGCGGCTTTTTTGTCTTGTCAGGAGACCGGAACGGCCTTAATGCCGCTTTCGAGCATCGTCTCAAACGCCTCGGTCCAGTCCCCTCCTGTCATATCGGTGCAGGTGATGGTGTAGGCCTTGTCCCCGTTGATCCCCATCGAGTACTGCCGGATGGTGACCCCGCTGACGGTCAGCACAAAGGACATCCGATAGGCCGGGCAGCTGTCCACCTCGGTGTGCTCAAAGGTGAAGTCGCTCATCTTTGCGTCCTCCCCCAGCTGGGAGACATAGCTCTCCTCCATGACCTGCTGCATCTGGTCGCCGGGGATCTCGCTGGCGAGGGAGCCGTCGTCCTCCATCGTGACGACGGTGATGTTCGACCCGTCGGCCGCCTGCCAGTACTGCTCAATCCCCTCCGGGATCTCCTCCCCTTTTGTAAAGCCCTCCGGAACCGTGATCTCAAAGGTGTAGCCGAGATACGCGGCGGAGGAATCCTCTCCGCCGCAGGCTGCAAGAGAGCAGCAGAGCACAGCCGCCGTCACAAATGCCAAAATCCTTTTCATCGCTCTTCTCCTTTTTTCAAAAACTGCATCCAACCGCGTGGTGGTATCAAGACAATTGTACCATTTGGTCCTGATTTTTCAACTTCAATTTGGCTATTTTACTGTTTTTCAAGATTTGTCTCAGGTTTAAAACCACACAAAAATCGCCGCGCACCAATGGGATGCACGGCGATTTTTGATTCTGTTTTAACGGCCCTCCAGCTCGCCGCGGCTCACCGCTTTGAGATAGGCGTTGATAAAGCCGTCGAGGTCGCCGTTCATGACCGCCTCGACGTTGCCGGTCTCATATCCGGTGCGGTGGTCCTTGACCAGCGTGTAGGGCATGAAGACATAGCTGCGGATCTGATGGCCCCAGGCGATCTCGTTCTGGACCCCCTTGATGTCCTCGATCTTGTCCTTGTGCTGCTGCAGCGCGATCTGGAACAGCTTGGCCTTCAGCATCTCATACGCGTAGTCCCGGTTCTGATACTGGCTGCGCTGGGTCTGGCAGGAGACCACGATGCCGGTCGGCTTGTGGATCAGCCGGACCGCCGACGAGGTCTTGTTGATGTGCTGGCCGCCCGCGCCGGAGGAGCGGTAGACCTGCATTTCGATGTCCTCGGGGCGGATGTTGACCTCGATGGTGTTGTCCAGCTCGGGCATCACCTCCAGCGAGGCAAAGCTGGTCTGCCGCCGGGCGTTGGAGTCAAAGGGGCTGACCCGCACCAGGCGGTGGACGCCGTTCTCGCTCTTGAGCAGGCCGTAGGCGTTGGCGCCCTTGACCATGATGGAAGCGCTCTTGATGCCGGCCTCGTCGCCGTCCTGGTAGTCCAGCACTTC
>DXIA01000034.1 GCA_019113125.1 Candidatus Pygmaiobacter gallistercoris
GGGGGGAGCTTGAGACCCGGGTAGAGGAGGATCTCGGCATCTTCAACCCGCTCAAGGAGGAGCTCGCGCAGGTGCAGAGCGGGTTCAAGGAGGCGGTCGAGACCGAGCTCAAGAGCCGCAGTCTCAAGACCGAGCTGATCACCAACGTCTCCCACGACCTCAAGACCCCGCTCACCGCCATCATCACCTATGTCGATCTGCTCAAGGATGATACCCTCTCTCCCGAGGTGCGCAGCGCGTATGTCGAGACCCTTGAGCGCAAGACACGGCGGCTCAAGCAGCTGATCGAGGATCTGTTCGAGATCAGCAAGGCGGCGAGCGGCAATGTGAACCTCAGTTATGAGCGGGTCGATCTGGTCCAGCTGCTCCAGCAGGTGGGCTGTGAGCTCGGGGACAAGATCGAGGCCAGCGGCATCGAGTTTCGCTGGAGGCTGCCGGACCATCCGGTCTACCTGCAGCTGGACGGCCAGCGCAGCTGCCGCATTTTTGAGAACCTGATCGTCAACATCACAAAGTACGGCCTGCCCCGCACCCGCGCCTACCTCGCGGTGGACGAGCAGCCGGACCGGGTGGTTGTGACCCTGAAGAATGTCTCGGCGCAGGAGCTTGACTTTGACCCGCAGCAGATCACCGAGCGATTTGTGCGGGGGGACCGCGCCCGGAACACCGAGGGCTCAGGGCTCGGGCTCGCGATCGCGAAGAGTTTCACCGAGCTGCAGGGCGGCACCTTTGAGATCCTGCTCGACGGCGATCTCTTCACCGCCCGGCTCAGCTGGCCGAGGGAATAAAGAAAAGGACGATGGGTTCCATCGTCCTTTTTCTTTATTGATAGGTGTGATCGCAGATCTCGTGGATCTTGTCCCGCAGCGCGGCGAAGTCCTCAAACGCGACCGGCTTGTTGTTCGGGTTGCGCAGCAGTGCGGCGGGGTGGAAGGTGCCCATGAAGAGCACCCCGTCCTTGTCGAAGAACTGGCCATGCTCCCGGGTGACCGAGAAGTCCGGCCGAATCATCTGCTGCGCCGCGATCCGGCCCAGGCAGACCACGATCTTCGGCCGCAGCAGCCGGAACTGCTCCCGCAGCCAGGGCAGGCAGGCGGCGCGCTCCTCCGGCAGCGGGTCCCGGTTTTTCGGCGGACGGCATTTGACGATGTTCGCGATGAAGACGTTCTCCCGCCGGTCGAGGTCGATCGCGTGCAGGTAGTTGTCCAGCAGCGCACCGCTGCGCCCCACAAAGGGCAGCCCTTGCTCGTCCTCGTGCTGGCCGGGCCCCTCCCCGACAAACAGCACCTCGGCGTCGCTCACCCCGTCCCCGAACACCACGTTGGTCCGGGTCTCACAGAGCCCGCAGCGGTCGCAGACGAGACATTGTTTTTTCAGCTCTTCCCAGTTCATTCTCTCACCCTTTCCGATCCGATAAGGGTATTGTACCATATTTGAGCACAAAATAGAAACAGCGGGCCGGATCTGATTTTCCCCTCTTGCGCTCTGAGGGGAATTTCGGTATAATAGTTCTGTTATTGGACGCGGGACGTCGGCCGCGTGTCCCGGATACGAAGCGTTGGCCCTGTGCGATGAAGAGCCATGAACCATGTCAGGCGGGGAACCGAGCAGCATTAAGTGGTTTTCTTTGTGCGCCGCAGCAAGCCTGCGCTTCGTATCGGGGACACGGGGATCTGTTTCGGGTCCTGTTTTTTATCTTCCGGCGAAAGGGGGAGCGCGGGGTTGTACCACGCATTATACCGCAAATACCGTCCCAAAACCTTCGGGGACGTCTTCGGGCAGGACGCGATTACCACCGCGCTCCGCAACCAGGTGGAGCGGGGGCACATCGGGCACGCCTACATTTTTACCGGCACCCGCGGCACCGGCAAGACCACCTGCGCCAAGATCTTTGCCAAGGCGGTCAACTGCCTCTCGCCGAGAGCGGGCGAGCCCTGCGGCGAATGTGAGATCTGCCGCGGGCTGGAGGAGGGCAGCATCCTCGATGTGGTCGAGATCGACGCCGCCTCCAACACCGGCATCGACGACATCCGCGCGCTGCGGGAGGAGGCGGTCTACACCCCGACCAACTGCCGCTATAAGGTGTATATCATCGACGAGGTGCACATGCTCTCGAACAGCGCCTTCAACGCGCTGCTCAAAATCATGGAGGAGCCGCCCGCCCATGTCATCTTTATCCTCGCGACCACCGAGATCCAGAAGGTGCCCGCGACGGTGCTCTCCCGCTGCCAGCGGTACGACTTCGGCCGCATTCCGCAGCCGGTCATTCAGAAACGGCTTGAGATGGTCGCAGAGAAGGAGGGCATCGAGCTCGAGCCCGCCGCGGCCGAGCTGATCGCCCAGCTCGCCGACGGCGCGCTGCGGGACGGTCTGTCCATCCTCGATACCTGCGCCTCGGCGCAGCAGACGGTGGATGAGGCGCTGGTGCGCCGGATGGCCGGGGTCACCGACCGCGGCTATCTGTTCGATCTCTCCCGCGCGCTGCAGGCGAAAGATGCCTCCGGTGCGATCCAGCTGGTCGCCGCGCTGCGGGAAAAATCCATCGATATGAAACGGCTCTGTGAGGAGCTGATCGCCCACTACCGTACCGTCATGCTGGTCGGCATCGGAGCGGACGAGCTGGGGGTCAGCCTGTCGGCCGAGGACCGGCAGCGGTACAAGGAACTGGCAAAGGAGATCCCGCTGGCAAAGGCGGTCGGGGGGATGCGGGCGCTCGGCGACTGTCTGGACCGGATGAGCCGGGGCACCGATCCCCGCATCGAGCTGGAGCTCACCCTGTTTGCCCTCTGTGGGGCCGGCGCGGAGGAGATCGCACCCGCCCGCGCCGCATCCCAGCCCGCACAGCCCCAGAGCCGGCCGGTGCAGACCGCGCCGGCGCAGCCTCAGGCTGCCCCACAGCCGCATCCGGTGCAGCAGCCGCAGCAGGGTGGCACCACGCCGGCGCAGCAGGTACAGCCCTGCGGGTTCTGGCAGGCGGTCATTGAGCTGGCGCGGGAGAAGGACCCGATGGTGCACGGCTTTCTGGTCGGCAGCAACGGCTATCTGCAGGGGAACCGGGTTCTCGTGGACGGCAGTGAGCTGTTTTTGAACTTTATGAAGACCAACCAGGACTCCGCCCGGCGGCTCAAGGACCTGATCGAACAGGCCAGCGGTCACCGGTATGCGATCGGCCCCTATCGCCGGCCGCAGGCGGCGCAGCCCACACAATCCAAAGCGGAGGAGACTCTCCGGCAGCTGCAGCAAGCGGGTGTGCCGGTGGAGTATCGCTGATAGAACAAACACAAGAGAGTTGGAGGAATAAAAGATGAAAGCAAGATTGCCCCAGGGCTATGGCAAGGTGGACCGCAATGCGCTGCTGCAGCAGTACCAGAAGATGCAGCAGGAGATGGAGAACCTCACCGCCGATCTCGAGGCGCGGGAGCACACCGTCACCGCCGGCGGCGGCCAGATCAGCCTGACGATGAACGGCAAGTATGAGGTACAGCGGGTCGAGATCAAGCCGGAGGCGGTGGACCCCGAGGACGTCGAACTGCTCGAGGATCTGCTCGCCGCCGCGGTCAACGAGGCGGTCCGGGTGGTCAAGGAGACCCAGGAGAAAGAGATGGGCGATCTGACCAGCGGTTTCAATCTGCCGGCCGGGCTGAGCCTGTAAGGGGACGGAGATGGATACGAATGCCGCCCCGCTGGAAAAGCTGATCGAGCAGTTTTCCAAGCTGCCGGGCATCGGGCGCAAGGGCGCGACCCGGCTGGCCTACCAGGTGCTGGCAATGGATAAGTCCGAGGCAACCGCCTTTGCGCAGGCCATCCTCGACGCCCATACCAAGATCCACCGCTGCAGGATCTGCCAGAACTTCACCGATCACGAGCTCTGCCCTATCTGTGAGGCGACCGACCGGGACCGCAGCACCATCTGCGTGGTCGAGAGCCCGCGGGATGTCACCGCCTTTGAGCGCACCCGGGAGTACAAGGGGCTCTACCATGTGCTGCACGGGCTGATCTCCCCGATGGAGGGGATCGGCGCCGATCAGCTGACCATCAAGGAGCTGCTCGGTCGGCTCTCGGGCGACGAGGTGAAGGAGGTCATCATGGCGACCAACCCCACCGTCGAGGGGGAGGCGACCGCGATGTACCTCGCGAAACTGATCAAGCCGCTCGGGGTGCGGGTCAGCCGGTTGGCCTACGGCCTGCCGGTCGGCGGCAGCCTGGAGTACGCCGACCCGACCACCCTCGGCCGCAGCCTGCTCTCCCGCGGCGAATTGTGAGCTGTTTCGCCTTGACAGCGGCGGAGAAAAGCGGTATAGTAATAGTCCAGTATCGGCAGGGGAGGTGTGCGGATGGCCGAGAACTTTAAGACGATCGCGGAGAACCGCAAGGCGCGGCACGATTACTTCGTGCTCGAGGCGCTGGAGACCGGGATCGAGCTGGTCGGCACCGAGGTCAAGAGCATCCGCACCGGTTCGGTCAACCTCAAGGATTCCTGGGTGGATATCGTAGATGGGGAGCTGATGGTCCTCGGGATGCATATCAGCCCCTATGAGAAGGGAAATATCTTCAACCGGGATCCGGTCCGACCCCGCCGGCTGCTGGCACACAAGAAGGAGATCCGCCGTCTTGCGACCGAGATCAAGCAGAACGGCCTGACCCTGATCCCCCTAAAGCTCTACTTCAAGGGGTCCCGCGTCAAGGTCACGGTCGGGCTCTGCCGCGGCAAAAAGCTCTATGATAAGCGGGAGAGCGCTGCGCGCAGGGATGCAAAGCGGGAGATCGACCGCGCGATGAAGACCCAGTCCCGCGCGGCGCGATAACAACCCGGCACTGCCGGGAGATATGGGGATGTAAAGGTTTCGACAGGGAGAGCGAAGCCGGAGCAGCGGGTAGTGGTGCGGACCCACTCAAAAAGCCGCAAAAAAAATAGCTAACAACAACAAATTAGCAGTCGCGGCCTAACATAGGCCGCTGTCCTTCCCATCTTACCGCGGGGTGGTGTTTGGGCATCAAATGAGCGGTGCACGTGAACGGACCTAAGCTTTGCGGACCGTCATGAACTCATGAAGCTACCGACCCTGACAGCCTGCTTACCGGCGGTCAGGCGGGGGAATCTCAAAGATAAGCTGCACCCGGAGATACTCTTGCAGAACTCTTTTTGGACACGGGTTCGATTCCCGTCATCTCCACCAATGAAAAAAGCTCGTAGAATGGCTTATATAGCTGTTCTACGAGCTTTTTCTATTTTCAAAAATATGCCTTTGACCACGTTTTTGACCACACTTTTAGGCGCGAGAAAGAATTTTATCGAAAATGACCCCCAGATCTTTGGCGGTTTTTTCTGCCTCACCGGTGAGAAGATGACCATATGTGCCAAAGGTATCCATGCTCTTTGAGTGACCGACGATTGGTCGGATCTGGCCT
>DXIA01000035.1 GCA_019113125.1 Candidatus Pygmaiobacter gallistercoris
ACCCCGCCACCATCATGACCGACACCGCCATCGCCGACAAGGTCTATATGGAGCCGCTCAACCTCGAGTATGTCGCCAAGATCATCCGGTACGAGCGGCCGGATGCAATCCTGCCCGGTCTCGGCGGCCAGACCGGCCTCAACCTCGCGGTTCAGCTCGCCCGCAAGGGGGTGCTGGAGGAGTGCCAGGTCGAGATCCTCGGCACCGGGTTTGAGAGCATCGAGCAGGCGGAGGACCGGGAGAAATTCAAGGCGCTCTGCGAGGAGATCGGCGAGCCGGTGTTGCCCAGCATCATCGCGACCGACATGGCATCGGGCCTCGCCGCGGCAGAGCAGATCGGTTATCCGGTGGTGCTGCGTCCCGCCTTTACCCTCGGGGGCACCGGCGGCGGGTTCGCCGACGACGAGGAGGAGTTCCGGCAGGTGATGAAGAACGCCCTCAAGCTCTCGCCGGTCCACGAGGTGCTGGTCGAGAAGAGCATCCGGGGCTACAAGGAGATCGAGTACGAGGTGATGCGGGACAAGAACGACACCGCCATCACCATCTGCAACATGGAGAACATCGACCCGGTCGGCATCCACACCGGCGACTCGATGGTGGTCGCCCCGAGCCAGACGCTGACCAACAAGGAATACCAGCTTTTGCGGGACAGCGCGCTGCGGCTGATCCGGGCGCTGAAGATTGAGGGAGGCTGCAACGTCCAGTTCGCGCAGGATCCCCACTCCTTCAAATACTATCTGATCGAGGTCAATCCCCGGGTCTCCCGTTCGTCGGCACTGGCCTCCAAGGCGACCGGCTATCCGATCGCCCGGGTGAGCGCCAAGATCGCGGTCGGGCTGACACTGGACGAGATCGCGATCGCCAACACCCCGGCGAGCTTTGAGCCGACCCTCGACTATGTCGTGACCAAGATCGCCCGGTTCCCCTTCGACAAGTTCGCCCGGGCGAGCAACCGGCTCTCGACCCAGATGAAGGCGACCGGCGAGGTGATGGCGATCGGCCGCACGCTGGAGGAGAGCCTGCTCAAGGCGGTGCGCAGCCTCGAGACCGGGGTCTGGCACCTGCACAGCAAAAAGTTCGATACCACCCCGTCGGAGGAGCTGCTCGACTATATCCGGGAGGGCACCGACGACCGGCTGTTCGCGATCGCCGAGCTGATCCGCCGCGGCGCCGACCTCGGCCTGATCTACAACGCGACCCGGATCGACCTGCTCTTCCTCGAGAAGATGCGCAACATCGTCCAGTTTGAGAAGGTCATCGCCGCAAAGCCGCTCGACCCCACGGTGCTGCGGGACGCAAAGCGGATGGGGATCAGTGACAGGTATCTCGCCGAGCGGTGGGGCAAGACCGAGGCCGAGATCTTCCGGCTGCGCCGGGATCTCGGGATTCTGCCGGTCTACAAGATGATCGACACCTGCGCGTCGGAGTTCGACAGCTATGTGCCCTATTTCTACTCGACCTACGAGACCGAGAACGAGTCGGTCGTCTCGGACCGGGAAAAGATCCTCGTCCTCGGCAGCGGCCCGATCCGGATCGGGCAGGGGGTGGAGTTCGACTACTCCACCGTCCACGCGATCTGGGGCATCCGGCAGGCGGGGTATGAGGCGATCATCATCAACAACAACCCCGAGACCGTCTCGACCGACTACACCACCAGCGACAAGCTCTACTTCGAGCCGCTCACCGTCGAGGATGTGATGAATGTCATCGCCCTCGAGCACCCGATCGGGGTGGTCGCCTCGCTCGGCGGTCAGACCGCGATCAACCTCGCCGGCCCGCTCAGCGCGCTGGGGGTGCCGCTGATCGGCACCGGGGTGGAGGCGATCGAGAACGCCGAGAACCGGGACTGCTTTGAGAAGATCATGGAGCAGCTCGGCATCCCCCAGCCCCGGGGCGAGGCGGTGACCAATCTTGAAGACGGCTGCCGGGTCGCATCCGAGATCGGCTACCCGGTCCTGGTGCGGCCGAGCTACGTCCTCGGCGGCCGGGCGATGCAGATCGTCGCCGACGAGGAGGGGCTGCTGCGGTACCTCGAGACCGCCGTCGCGATCAACGAGGATCAGCCGGTGCTGGTGGACAAGTACATCCTCGGCAAGGAGCTCGAGGTCGACGCCATCTGTGACGGCACCGACGTCTTTGTCCCCGGCATCATGGAGCATGTCGAGCGCACCGGCGTCCACTCGGGCGATTCGATCAGCGTCTACCCGACCTTCAGCGTCAGCGAGACGGTCAAGCAGACCATCCTCGACTACACCCGCCGGCTCGGCCTCGGCATCGGGATCGTGGGGCTGTTCAACATCCAGTTCATCGCGGTGGGGGATGAGGTCTATGTCATCGAGGTCAACCCCCGCTCCTCCCGCACCGTGCCCTTCCTCTCGAAGGCGACCGGCATCCCGATCGCCAACATCGCCACCAAGGTCATCCTCGGCCACTCCCTCGCCGAGCAGGGGTACACCAGCCTCTGCGCGCCCGAGCGCAAGCGGTGGTACGTCAAGGCGCCGGCCTTCTCCTTCTCCAAGATCCGGGGCCTCGACGCTTATCTCTCCCCCGAGATGAAGTCCACCGGCGAGGCGATCGGCTATGACCGCAGCCTCAAGCGGGCGCTCTACAAGGCGCTGCAGGCATCTGGGGTCAACGTCGCGAACTACGGCACCATCTTCGTCACCATCGCCGACCCCGACAAGGAGGAGGCACTGCCGCTGATCCGCCGGTTCTACAACCTCGGGTTTAACATCGAGGCCACCGCCGGCACCGCCGCCTTCCTCAAGCAGCACGGCATCCGCACCCGCACCCGCCGCAAGATCAGCGAGGGCAGCGAGGAGATCCTCACCTCGCTGCGGCAGGGCCATGTCAACTATGTCATCAACACCAGCGTCATCGGCGGCGCGGACGCCGAGAGCGACGGCTATGTGATCCGCCGCTGTGCGGTCGAGAACAATGTCACCATGTTCACCGCCCTCGAGACGGTGCGGGTGCTGCTCGATGTCCTCGAGGAGATCACGATGGGGGTCTCGACCATCGACGCCGACGATTAATTTACAAATAGGATAAAACTAATACAATATTACAAAAAGGAGGGAGCATGATGCAGCGACAGGGAATCTACACGATCCAGGAGAATGCACCCCTGACCCGCAATGTCTACCGGATGGTGCTGGCGGGGGACACCGGGGCGATCAGAGCGCCGGGGCAGTTTGTCAACATCCGGGTGGAGGGGTGCTACCTGCGCCGACCGATCTCGGTCGCCGACTGGGACGACAACACCCTCACCCTGATCTACAAGGTGGTGGGGGAGGGGACCAAGCGGCTCTCCCGGATGGGTGGCCCCGGCGCGGTGCTCGATCTGCTGGTCGGGCTGGGCAACGGCTATGATCTCGACTGCTGCGGCAGGGCGCCGGTATTGATCGGCGGCGGGGTCGGGGTGCCGCCGCTCTACGGCCTCGCAAAACGGCTGTGGCAGCGGGGGATCACCCCCACCGTGCTGCTCGGCTTTGGCAGCGCCGACGAGGTTTTCGGCGAGCAGGAGTTCCGGGCATTGGGCTGCCCGACGATGGTCGCCACCGCCGACGGCAGCTACGGCAGCAAGGGGTTTGTCACCGATCTGCTGCGGGAGGCCGGGATGCGGTACGACTACTTCTACACCTGCGGCCCCGAGCCGATGCTGCGGGCGGTCTACGATGCCTGCGGCTGTGATGGACAGCTGAGTTTTGAGGAGCGGATGGGCTGCGGATTCGGCGCCTGCATGGGCTGCAGCTGCAAGACAAAGTATGGCGCCAAGCGGATCTGCAAGGACGGCCCGGTGCTCAAAAAGGAGGAAGTGGTATGGTAGATCTCTCGGTCAATCTCTCCGGCCTTCGGCTGGACAACCCCATCATCCCGGCCAGCGGCACCTTCGGCTACGGGGCCGAGTTCGCCGAGCTCTACAATCTGGATCTGCTGGGCTCCTTCTCCTTCAAGGGGACGACGCGGGAGCCGCGTTTTGGCAACCCCACCCCCCGGATTGCCGAGTGCGACGCCGGCATGCTCAACGCGGTCGGGCTGCAGAACCCTGGCATCGATGCGGTGATCGCCGAGGAGCTGCCGCGGATCCGGCAGTATTTTCACAAGCCGGTCATCGCCAACATCGGCGGTTTTTCGGTCGAGGAGTTCCGGGACAGCTGCGCGAAGATCGACGCCGAGGAGCAGGTCGGGCTGATCGAAGTCAACATCAGCTGCCCCAACCTGCATGCCGGCGGGCTCAACTTCTCCGCCACCCCCGAGGGAGCTGCGGCGGTGACCCGGGCGGTGCGGCAGGTGACAAAAAAACCAATCTACATGAAACTCTCCCCCAACGTGACCGACATCGTCGCGGTCGCCCGGGCCTGCGAGGCGGAGGGGGCGGATGGTATCGCGCTGATCAACACGCTGGTCGGGATGCGGATCGACATCCGTCGGCGCCGGCCGGCGCTGGCCAATGAGACCGGCGGGCTCTCCGGCCCGGCGATCTTTCCGGTCGCGCTGCGGATGGTCTGGCAGGTCTCCCAGGCGGTCGGGATCCCGGTCATCGGCATCGGCGGGGTGGACAGCGCCGAAAAGGTGATCGAGATGATGTTGGCCGGTGCGAGTGCCGTCGAGATCGGTGCGGCCAACCTTGTCGACCCCTATATCTGCCCCAAGATTATCGAAAAACTGCCCGGGCTGCTCACCGGGCTCGGGGTTGAGCGGATTGCAGACCTCATCGGGGCAGCATGGAAAAACAAATCGTAATATTTTTAAATAATATTACAAAAGTTATATATACAAATTGTAATTTTATAGGATATAAAATACAAAAAGGAGAAAATGATATGAACAGAGAGGTCATCATCGCCTGCGATTTTTCCAGTGCGGCCCAGCTCACCGCCTTCCTCGATCGGTTTGGGGCAGAGCGGCCGTTTGTCAAGATCGGCATGGAGCTGTTCTATGCGGAGGGACCCGCGATTGTGCGGGAGGTCAAGCGGCGGGGTCATAAGATCTTTCTCGACCTTAAATTGCATGACATCCCGAACACCGTCAAAAAGGCGATGGCGGTCCTCTCGGGGCTGGATGTCGATATCGTCAATCTGCACGCTGCCGGCACCATTGAGATGATGAAGGCGGCGCTCGAGGGGTTGACCCGGCCGGACGGCAGCCGCCCGCTGCTGATCGCGGTCACCCAGCTGACCTCGACCAGTGAGCAGCGGATGCGGGAGGAGCTGCTGATCGACCGCCCGATCGACGAGGTGATCGTCCACTACGCGAAGAACGCAAAAATCGCCGGACTGGACGGGGTGGTCTGCTCACCGCTCGAGGCCGGCATGGTCAAGGCGGCCTGCGGCAGCGACTTTTTGACCGTCACCCCCGGGGTTCGGTTTGCCGACGGGGAGGCGGGGGATCAGGTGCGGATCACCACCCCCGCCCGCGCGCGGGAGATCGGGTCCGACTATATCGTGGTCGGCCGGCCGATCACCGCGGCGGCCGACCCGCTCGCCGCCTACCACCGCTGTGTCGCGGAGTTCTGCGGCAGGGACTGAACAGAGAAAAGGAGAGATTCAGATGCAGAAGACAGAACAAGAGATCGCAAAGGCGCTGCTCTCGATCGGGGCGGTTTTCCTCCGGCCGGATGAGCCGTTCACCTGGGCCTCCGGCATCAAGAGCCCGATCTACTGCGACAATCGGCTGACCCTGTCCGCCCCGGCGGTGCGCCGGCAGGTGGAGAGCGGCCTCGCCGGGCTGATCCGGGAATTCTACCCCGATGCGGAGGTGCTGATGGGTACCTCCACTGCCGGCATCGCCCACGCCGCCCTCACCGCCGAACTGCTCGACCTGCCGATGGGGTATGTCCGGGGCGGCAGCAAGGATCACGGCCGCAAAAACCAGATCGAGGGAAAGCTCGAGCCGGGGCAGAAGGTCGTGGTGGTGGAGGATCTCATCTCGACCGGCGGCAGCGTGCTCGAGGTGGTCGAGGTGCTGCGGCAGGCCGGGGCGGTGGTGCTCGGCATCGTCTCGATCTTCACCTACGGGATGCAGAAGGGGATCGACCGGCTGGCCGCCGCAAAGGTGGAAAACCACTCCCTCTCCAACCTCGATGCGTTGGTCGAGGTTGCGGCGGACGAGGGCTACATCCGGCCGGAGGACTGCGCGAAACTGCTCGCCTTCCGGGACAACCCGTCGGACGAGCGCTGGATGGTTCGCTGAAAGGGGAGACGCGGCTTGGCATTGAACCAACAGAGCCTGGATTTTTTGTTTGAAAACCGGCTGCAGGATAGCCGAGAGTGGTTTCTCGCCCACAAGAAGGAGTATGAAACGCTGGTAAAACAGCCGATGACCGCACTGTCTGCCGCGATTGGTCCCCGGCTGCTTATGGTGGACGACCAGTTGGTCATCGACCCGGCGGTCGGCAAGACGGTCAGCCGGATCCGGCGGGATACCCGGTTCACCCGGGACAAATCCCTCTACCGGGACAACCTCTGGATCGCCTATCGCCGCCGGGAGGAGGGCTATCCGCCGCCCTGTCTCTACTTCGAGGTATTCAGCAGCGGCATGTTCCGATATGGCTGCGGATATTACCACACCACCCCGGCCTACATGGAAATACTGCGCCGCCGGGTGCTCGCCGGCGCACCCGATTGGCAGGCGGCGCAGCGGGCACTGGATGGGGCGGCGGAATTCTCGCTGACCGGGGAACGGTACAAGCGGCCCCACTATCCCGATGCCGACCCAGTAAAACAGAACTGGCTGGAACTGCGGGAGGTCTCGGTCAGCGCTGAGGTGCACGATCTTTCGCTGCTCTTCTCCGACCGGCTCGCCGACGCGGTGGCAGCGGGTCTTTTGAAACTCGCGCCGGTTTATCGGTTTCTGCTCGCCACAGCGCAGGCCGCCCCGCCGCCCCGTCGGCGCTGAGGATGCAATAAAAGTACAAAACAAAAAGGTCTCTCCGTGAGGTGTGTCAGGATAAGAAAACAACGCCGTAAAAAGGCCGCTTTTGCGCGGCTGCGGCGTCAAAAC
>DXIA01000036.1 GCA_019113125.1 Candidatus Pygmaiobacter gallistercoris
CCTGACCGACAAGAGCGCCCGCCACATGGCCGAGATGCTGATCCAGGGCAGCACGATGGGGATTGTCGATCTCACCAAGGCGATCCGGGACAACCCCGGCGCCAGCCACGACGCCCAGAACCTCGCCGAGCGGCTGCTCCGCTCGATGCAGCGGGATGTCGAGGAGCTCAAAAGCTATCTCTAAGGGCGCAAGGGGACGCGTCCCCTTGTAACCCCAACACCTAAGGGCAAAGGGCAGGGCACGCCTGATCAGGACGAAAAATAAATACGCTCCGTTTTGTCTTGTAAAAAGACTACGGAGCGTATTTTATTTTCTGTATTATTTTTTCTGAAAATAACTATTTGTGATGGGGGTGCCGGGGCACGGCCCCGGGGTCTTTCGGTGATGGGGGTGCCGGGGGTGCGGGCCCCCGGGGTCTTACCGCCCGGCGATCAGCGGCCAGAGGACGCTGGTCTCGTCGAGCAGCTGGACCCGGGCGGCGATGTCCTCGAGGTAATGGGCGTCCGAGCCGGTGAGCAGCTGGTAGCCGGGGGCGATCCGGCCGGCGGCGACGAGGGGGTCAAACCGGGCGAGATCGCGCAGCTCGACCGCCTCGAAGGCGGGGGTGTCCGGCATCAGGCCGAGCACCGAGAGGACCGAGTAGCTCTCCCGGTCGATGTGGGCGGGCACCGGCACCCCGCCGAGGGCGCGGCAGCGGTCGGCCGCCTCCGAGAGAGAGAGGGCGCAGCCGCTGACCAGCAGCTTGTCGAGCCGGCCGAGCTCGTGGTCCTCCTCGTCGAGGATCTGCTGGGACCCGAAGACCGCCTCGTCACAGCGGACGTTTGGCAGCAGCGGGTAGACCTCCCGCGAGAGGGTGAGGGCCGCCTCGACGGTGGGCAGGTAGCAGAGCAGATGGATCTCCTCGGCGGTGTTCAGCTCGAGCCCCGGCAGCAGCCGCAGCCCGTAGGCGTCGCAGGCCCGCTGGATCGCCGGCAGGTTCTCGGCGCTGTTGTGGTCGGTCAGTGCGATCAGGTCAAGCCCCGCGAGCTTTGCAAAGCCCGCGATGTTGGCAGGGGTCATCTGCCCGTCCCCGCAGGGGGAGAGGCAGGAGTGCAGGTGCAGGTCACAGCGCAGCGCCACCGCCCTTCCCCCCTTTCCGGGCCGGTCAGAGCCCGAGCTGTTTTGCGATCGCGGCGGCCGCCTCAAACTCCGGCAGGCTGGTCAGCGCGATGTTGATCCCCTGTTCGGCGGCCCGGGCGGCGGCGTCCGCCATCAGCGCCGCGTCGTGGCAGAGCACGATCAGCGCCGCGTCGGCGAGACTCGCCACCGCGACCGCGTTGACGCTCCCCATCACGGTGCACCAGGCGCAGCCCTCGCCCGCCCGGCCCATCGCCCAGGAGAGCAGGTCCCCGCAGAATCCGCAGGTCACCGCCCGGTCGGGATCCGGCAGCGGAAAGGCGGGGGTGAAGTTGCAGCTTTGACACAGTTCGGCGACGGTCATGGTGATTCCTCCTCTCTCAGGGTTCCCGGCGGGGGTCGATCCGGAGCGCGCGGAGCACCGCCTCCATCCGCTCCCGCATCAGCACGACGCAGTCCTCCACCGCCGCCTCGCCCCGGGCGACGTCCTCGGCGAGGGATTTGCAGCTCGGCGCGCCGCAGCCGCCGCAGTCGAGCCCCGGCAGCGCCGCGAGGATCCGCTGCATCTCGGAATACCGGGCAAACCGCTCCTGCGGGTCGCTGCCCAGCTCCAGCACCGGCTGGTACTCCATCGGGGCGTCCCAGTGCAGCAGACCGTCCCGCTCGGCCGGCAGATGGTTGCGGCTCACCGGCAGATACCGGCGCAGCCGCTTGAGTTTCGCCTTCGCGATATAGGGGTTCTCCACCGTCAGCACCCCGCCGACGCAGCCGCCGGCGCAGGCGTTGAGCTCGACGAAATCCAGCGCCCCGAGTTTCTCGTCCTCGAGGTCCTCCAGCACCCGGATCACATTCTCGATCCCGTCCGCCGCGAGGTACCGCTCGGTCGAGATCAGACCCGCCGCCTCCCCGCCGCTCTCGGCCCAGCCCAGGCCGATCCGGCCCGCACGGGAGAGCGGCTCATTCGGCGCGGTCTTCATCAGGCTGAGCAGTTTCGGGTAGACCTCCTTGATCGCGACCACCGCGTCGATCGCGCTGCGCGCACTGCCCAGCGGCATCCGCATCGCGGTCACCTTCGCCGGGCAGGGGGTGATGAAGACCGCCCCGATCCGCTCGGGTGAAAGCCCGGTGCGGACCGATGCCTGCCGCTTTGCGATCCGGGCCGCCAGCTCGACCGGCGCGATGAAGGGCAGCAGATGGTCCAGCAGCCCCGGAAACCGCACCCGGATCAGCCGCAGCACCGCCGGACAGGCCGAGCTGATGACCGGCTTTTGCACCTCGGGCTGGGCGAGGTACCGCCGGGTCGCCTCGCTGATCAGCTCGGCCGCCCGGGCCACCTCGTACACCTCGTCAAAGCCCAGCCCCTTGAGGGCGCTGAGCATCAGGTCGGGGTCCTCGAGGTTGTTGAACTGGGCGCAGAGGCTGGGCGGGGGCAGCGCGACGGTGTAGTCGTACCGCTCGAGCACCTCGAGCGGGTCATAGATCGCCTGCTTTGCGTGGTGGGGGCAGATCCGGATGCACTCCCCGCAGTCGATGCACCGCTCGGGGCTGATCGCGGCCTTCCCCTCCCGCACCCGGATCGCCCCGGTCGGGCACCGCTTGATGCAGTTGGTACAGCCCATACAGAGATCCCGGTCCAGGGTGACCGAGTGGAAAAACTCGCTCATCCGTCTCCCTCCTTTCCGAACAAAGCCGCGGGGATCTACCCGCGGAGAACAGTGGTTGCAGCCGG
>DXIA01000037.1 GCA_019113125.1 Candidatus Pygmaiobacter gallistercoris
CGGGGGAGCAGGCGGCGGAGGAGGAGAAGTTCTTCGACCGGTATGTCGACCTCTTTGCCGACAGTGCGCTCGAGGTCATCGGGTCGATGGCCGGCATCGACCGCGCCAACGCCCGGCTGCAGATGACCAGCCTCTACCGGCCGGAGGGAGAGATCTTCGTCCGGCTCGGGCTGATCGGGGATCTCGCCGGCGAGGTGGTCTTCGGGTTTGAGAAGGGCCTCGCCCTCTCGCTGCTCGCCTCGATGACCGGCATGGAGCTAACCGAGCTGGACGAGCTGGTGCAGTCTGCCCTCTGCGAGCTGACCAACATCGCCTGCGGCAACGCGGCGACCGCGCTGGCCGGCCGGGGTCTTGCCTGCGATATCAAGTCACCGGTGCTCGAGACCGCCTTTTCGGGCGGGGCCGACGGCACCGGCGCCCGGATCGAGCTGCCCGGCGGGCGGCTCTCGATCGGGGTCTTGCTCTGAGTTTTGGGGTCGTGCATCTGCACGGCCCCTTTTTGTTTGGTAACATTGTCACCGAACCAAATCGCCGGGGGTGGTATACTCTGGCTGTAAACAAAAATCACAGCGACCAAGGAGGAAACCCAGATGGGCCTGTTTGATACGTTATTTCACCGCCCCAACCTCGAGGAGGGGCTGCAGCAATGGAAAGCTACCCCCGGTGCGGTGCTGCTCGATGTCCGCACCCCGGCGGAGTACCTCGGCGGACACATTCCGGGGGCGGTCAACCGGCCGCTTGACCGGCTGCAGGTCGAGGACCTGCCGAAGGAGGCGCCACTCTTTGTCTACTGCTTGAGCGGGGCGCGCAGCGCCCAGGCCTGCCAGCTGCTGCGTCGGCAGGGCCGCGAGGCAGTCAACATCGGCGGCATCGGCGGATACCGCGGCACACTGGAACGGTAAAGGAGGAAACGCCATGAAGGTTGTGATTGTCGGAGGGGTGGCCGGCGGGGCCACCGCGGCGGCCCGGCTGCGCCGGCTGGACGAGTCGGCCGAGATCGTGATGCTCGAGCGGACCGGCTATGTCTCCTATGCGAACTGCGGCCTGCCCTACTACATCGGCGGGACGATCGAGGACCGGGAGGAGCTGACGCTGCAGACCCCTGAGAGTTTCAAAAACCGGTTCAACATCGATGTCCGGGTCCACCATGAGGTGACCGAGATCCATCCGGCAGAGCATACCCTGACCGTCCGCCGGCTCGACGACGGCAGCGAGTACACCGAGGGATATGACAAGCTGATCCTCTCCCCCGGGGCGAAGGCGATCCGGCCGCCGCTGCCCGGCATCGATCACGAGCGGATCTTCACGCTGCGGACGGTGGAGGACACCTTCCGGATCCGGGAGTTCCTCGACCGGGAGCAGCCCCGCCGGGCGGTGGTGGTCGGGGGCGGTTTCATCGGGCTCGAGATGGCGGAGAACCTGATCGGGTCCGGCATCGAGACCACCCTGATCCAGCTCGACGACCAGGTGCTGCTGCCGCTGGACAAGGATCTCGCCGGCGAGGTGCAGTCCTACCTGCGGGGGCAGGGGCTGCGGCTGCGGCTCGGCACCGCAGTGACCGGCTTTGCCCCCGACGGGGCGGGTCTCAAGGTGTTGATCGGGGCGGATGACCCGGTCCCTGCCGACCTCGTGATCCTCGCGATCGGGGTCGCGCCCGAATCGGATCTTGCCCGCCGGGCGGGGCTCACCCTCGGGCAGAAGGGGGCGATCGCGGTCAACGACCAGATGCAGACCAGCGACCCCGACATCTACGCGGTGGGAGATGCGGTCGAGCTGACCCACGCGGTCACCGGCCGCAAGACGCTGGTCGCGTTGGCCGGGCCGGCCAACCGGCAGGGCCGGGTCGCGGCGGACAGCATCTGCGGCATCGGTGACCGGTACGCCGGGGCCCAGGGGTCCTCGATCCTCAAGCTGTTCGAGATGACGGCGGCGGCGACCGGCCTCAACGAGCGGGCCGCGAAGGCCGCCGGGCTCGACTACGAGGTCGCGATCACCTACTCGGCCTCCCACGCCGGCTACTACCCCGGCGCGAAGAACATGACGGTCAAGACGCTGTTCGAGCCGACGACTGGCCGGATCCTCGGGGCCGGGATCGTCGGGTTCGACGGGGTGGATAAGCGGATCGACGTCCTTGCGACCGCGATCCGGGCGGGGCTCACCGCCCGGCAGCTGACCGAGCTCGACCTCGCCTACGCACCCCCCTACTCCTCGGCGAAGGACCCGGTCAACATGGCGGGGTATGTCATTGAGAACCTGCGGGCCGGACTGGTCAGCCAGTACCGCTGGGACGAGGTGGCCTCGCTGCCGACCGACGGGTCGGTCACCCTGCTGGATGTCCGCACCCCCGAGGAGGTTGCCGAGCAGGGGCTGATCCGCCCCGACGCGGTGAACATTCCGCTCGACGAGCTGCGGGGCCGACTTTCGGAACTCGACCCGGCAAAACCGCTCTATGTCAACTGCTACAGCGGCCTGCGCAGCTATCTCGCCTGCCGCATTCTGAGCCAGCGGGGCTTTGTCTGCTACAACCTCGCCGGCGGGTGGCGGTTCTGGTCCTACTCCTCTCAGGACCGGGTCCACGATGCCACCCCGACCCATCCCTGCGGCCTGGCCTGCGGGTCTTAATATAAAGCAGGATTTTTTTCCTTCTTTGCAATACGATTCCTTCTTTGGCGGGCATCTTTGGGTGCCCGCCCTTTTTTTGGCAGCCGTTCCAGTAACCTCAGGCTGGACAAGGCCGGATTTTATGGTACAATGGGGGCCGGCCCAAATTTACCCAAAAAGGAGAAATTGCATTGCAGGCGCCAAAGAAACTGCTCTCGATCCTGCTCGCCCTCGCGCTGCTCGCCTCCGGCCCGGCCTCGGCCGCCGGCTCGCTGACCGCGCGGCCCGCCCTCTCCGGCACTGCGGCGGCGGTCGAGATCAACGAGATGAACTTTCCCGACCCGGTGTTCCAGGCCTGGCTGACCCGTCCCGACCAGCTCGGCGGCGCGGGGGCGGACGGGCAGTTCACCCCGAATGAGCTCGCCGCCGTCACCGAACTCGACCTCTCAGGGCTCGGGATCGCCGATCTGACCGGCATCCGGAACTTCTTCGCCCTCGAGACGCTGAACGTCAACAACAACCGGCTGACCGCCCTCGACCTCTCCGGCTGTGTCGGTCTCAAATATCTCTACTGCGCGACCAACGCGCTGACCCGGCTGGACCTCTCCGGCTGTGTCTCCCTCGTCGACCTCAACTGCGAGCGCAACTACCTGACCGCGCTTGATCTGTCAGACTGCGCCGCCCTCGAGCGGATCTACTGCCGGCACAACCTGCTCGAGCAGCTGGATGTCAGCGGCTGCCCCGAGCTCGCCTTTCTCGAGACCTTCGACAACCGGCTGACCTCGTTCGACGGCTCGATGCTCAAAAAGCTTAAGTTCCTCCACATCGACTACAACCAGCTGACCCACCTCGACATGAGCGGCAACCCCGCGCTCGAGGGCAACGGTTTCGTCGCGGCGAACAACCACCTTGAGACGCTGACCCTGCCGGACATCCCCGACTTCACCGTTGAGGCGCCGGCCTTCTGCGAGCAGAATCCCCGCACCGGCTACGACACGGTGGAGTAGTACCTCGACCCCGACTTCACTCAGCCGGTCGGGCCGGAGGATCTGCTGCCGGCCGAGGGGCAGACCCTCTACGCCCGCTGGATCCCGAACCTCTACACCGTCCACTACTTTGCCAACGGCGGCAGCGGGGAGATGCCCTCTCAGCAGACCGAATACGGCGTCTCCTTCGCGCCCGCAAAGAACCAGTTCGTCCGCACCGGCTACACCTTTGCCGACTGGAACAGCTACCCCGACGGGGTCGGTGGCCGCAGCTATGCCGACGGGGAGACGGTGGAGAACCTCGCCGGGCAGAACGGCAGCCGCACCGCGGCCAGCCTCTACGCCCAGTGGACCCCTATCCGGTACACGCTGCAGTTTGACCCGGGCGGCGGCAGCGGCGAGACCGCCCCGATCGAGGCGGTCTACGACGCGGCGGTGACCCTGCCGCAGAGCGGTTTCATCCACCCCGACAGGGTCTTCCTCGGCTGGGCGCTGCGGCCCGATGCCGACCGGCCCGATTTCCTCCCCGGTGCGCAGGTGAAAAACCTTACCGCCCTGCCGGGCAACGTGACCCTCTATGCGGTCTGGCAGTCCCACGCGGCGCTCCAGCAGGACTACCTCGACCGGCTCGACGCCCTCTCGGCAAGCTATG
>DXIA01000038.1 GCA_019113125.1 Candidatus Pygmaiobacter gallistercoris
CAGCTCTTTTGCGAGATCCCGATAGTTGAAGGGGTTGCCGTCAGGATAGGTGCGCCAGGAGCCGGCATGCAGCTCATAAATATTCATCGGCGCGTTGAGCACATCCTTTTTCGCGGCGGCCTTCTCCCAGCTGCGGTCTTGCCAGCGGTAGCCCTCGAGGTCAAAGACCTTGCTGGCGTTGCCCGGCCGTGTCTCGGCGTGGAAGGCATAGGGATCGGCCTTGAAGACCTCCCGTCCATCCGCCTGCACCACGCAGTATTTGTAGACATCGTACTCCTTCACCAGGGTGGTGAAACACTCCCAGATGCCGCTGTCCTTCACGTTTTCCATGTGCAGCGCACCGGGATCCCAGCCGTTGAATTCCCCGACCAGGCTGACCGCCCGGGCATGGGGCGCCCAGACCCGGAACAGTACCCCCTTGTCCCCATCCAGCTGAACCGGATGGGCGCCGAAGAAATCGTAGCTCTCAAAATTTGTCCCCTGTTTGAACAGGTAGACGGGCAGATCAAAGTCGACTTTGGCTTGGTATTTCAATTTTCTGCCTCCCCGAGGCCAATGGCCCAGATCGCAAAAATTCATTTGCTTATTCATATTCTAACCGTACTGACTCCGTTTTTCAAGAACTTCTAAGCAAAACCGTCGATTAAATTGCAAAATAAATTTTACAATTTGTATGGATTGCACAATTTTATTTTCAGAAAATTGCGCCGAAAATCCGCTGTACTGTGCTCAAAACGGCTTGTCTTGCAGCCCTGCAACGAATATTATGCGGCCCGGACGGCGCGAGATCTCGGGAAATGCGTCGATCTTCCGCAGCGCCTCTTGTGGAATCCGTCGGCGCTGTGATAGGATAAGAAAAAATGCGAAAAAGGGGGAGAGGGAATGAAACGGTTGACCCAAAACAGCACGCTGGGCGAACTGTGGGAAAATCCGGTGGGACACGATGTGCTGGCAAAGCTGCTGCTGCAGCTGGGGCGCAGTGAACGGTGGCTGAACAACCCGGCGGTCCGGCGGCTGACCATCGGCGGCGCCTGCCGGATGGCATCGGGACTGCTGGGAAAGGATTTCGCCGACCGGTTGCTGGAACTGGTCAACGGGACAGGGGAGCCGGTGGCGCCCGGACCTGGGTATCCGACCGGCTTTGACCGGGATGTCTTTTACCAGATCTACCCCCGCAGCTTTCAGGACTCGAACGGGGACGGCATCGGAGATCTTGAGGGCATCCGCAGCCGGCTGCCCTACCTGCAGCGGCTGGGGGTCACCGCGCTCTGGCTCTCGCCGGTCTACGCCAGCCCGATGGATGACAATGGATACGACATCAGCGATTACCGGGCGATCCACCCGGACTATGGCACGATGGAGGATTTTGACCGGCTGCTCGCCGAGGTGCACCGGCGGGGGATGAAACTGATCATGGATCTGGTGGTCAACCACACCTCGGACGAGCACCCCTGGTTTCTTGAGGCAAAGCGGGACCGCAGCAGCCCTTACCACGATTATTATCTCTGGCGGGAGGGGGAGGCCGACCGGCCGCCGAACAACTGGACCAGCTTTTTTTCCGGCCCCGCCTGGAATTACTACCCCGAGGCCGGGGCCTGGGCGCTGCACCTGTTCTCCAAAAAGCAGATGGACCTCAACTGGGAAAACCCCGCGCTGCGCGAAGAGGTGGCCGACATCGTCCGCTGGTGGCTCGCAAAGGGGGTCGACGGGTTCCGGATGGATGTCATCAACTACATCGCGAAGAACTCGCTGGAGGACGGCAGCGAGGCGGTGGGCAGACTGATGGGGTATACCGGCATCGAACACTATTTTTACGGGCACCGGCTGCATGGGTATCTCTCCGAGCTGCGGCGGGAGGCCTTCGCCCCCTACGGCGCGGTGATGATCGGGGAGACCCCCGGCGTCGGGCTCGAGATGGCAAAGCAGCTGACCGCGCAGGAGCGGGAGGAGCTGGACCTCGTCTTCAACTTCGATCAGCTCGAGACCCCGGGCCACACCCGGTTCGACGACTACCGGTATGACCTCTCCTATCTCAAGAAATACTATCTCGTCTGGATGCAGGGCATTCCGGACAACTGCCGGATGAGCCTGTTCTGGGACAACCACGACAATCCCCGGATGCTGGGCAAGATCGCTCCACCCACCCATCTGCGCGCCCCGCTGGCCAAGCTGCTCGCGGCGCTGCAGCTCACCTTGAAGGGGGTGCCCTTCCTCTACCAGGGGCAGGAACTCGGGATGACCAACCACCGATTTGACTCGATCGACCAGCTGCGGGACGTCGAGAGCCTGAATCTGTATAGGGAACTTCTGCCGAAACTCGGGCCGCAGGCGGCCTTTGAAAAGGTGCTTGCCGGCACCCGGGATTACGCCCGTACCCCGATGCAGTGGACGGGGGAGATGTATGCCGGGTTCACCACGGCTCAGCCCTGGCTGCAGCCGTCCGGCGATCAGGGTGAGGGTTGGAATGTCGAGGCGGAGGAAGAAGACCCCGACTCGGTGCTCAGCCACTACCGGAGATTGATCGCACTGCGGCGCACCCACCCGGCGCTGGCCGACGGCAGTTTTCGCCAGCAGTTTGCCAGCCGCAGCGAGCTGTTCTGCTATACCCGTGCCGGCAGTGGTGCGCGGTACCTCGTCCTGCTGAACCTGAGCGAAAAGACGGTTTCACTGCCGCGGCTGCCCCGCAATGTCCGGCAGCTCTACGACAGCTATCCCGCGCCGTTTGACCGGCTGCGCCCCTATGAGGCACAGATCTGGCAGCTGACCAATAAAGGGAGGGAGGAGAATGGCTGATCATCCGATCCGGGCGCTGCTGCTCGACATCGACGGCACCCTGCTGCCGGAGGGGCAGATCGGCGTCTCGGCGCCGATTGTCGACCGGGTGCGCCGGATGCGGCAAAGCGGGGTCACCGTCGTGGTGGCGACCGGCCGCAGCGGGTTTGTCGTGGGGCCCGCGCTGCTGGGCGCGTTTGCGGCGGACTATTACATCTGTTCCAACGGGGCGGAGGTGTTTGACGCTGCCGGCAGCCGGCTGCTTGAGCAGCGGTTCACCGAGGATCAGCTGCGGCGGCTCACCGACCGCTGTGCACAGGACCCCGAGATCACCCTGCTCTTTGCGTTCGGCGACGGCTACGGCGCTTATACCGGCTACGAGCGGTATAAAAGGGTGCTCGCTGAGCGCGGCAGCGGGGGAGGACAGTCAAATGAGGGCAGCTATGCCGGCTGGATTCGGGACTGCCCCGCCCGGGACCGCCACCGTGATGGGCTTCCGTTCGGCGCGGTGGTCTACGGTGGGCCGCAGCAGGTGGCTGAGCTGGTCCGCGAAGGGGTCGCAGGGCTGCAGCTGGTTCCCTTCTGCCCCGGCGGGGCGGATGTCTACCGCAGCGAGGTGGACAAGGCGAAGACCGCCCGCTGGCTGATGGAGCTGATCGGTATTCCGATGGCGCAGACCGCAGCGGTGGGGGACGGCAACAACGACCTGCCGCTGCTCGCCGCCGCCGGGGTCGGGGTGGCGATGGGAAACGCCCGCCCCGCCCTGAAGAAGGCAGCGGATTTCGTCGTCGGTCCGGCAAAAGAGGATGGACTGCTGGAGGCGTTTGATCTGCTCAAAGTGTGAAAAAATCAATTACGCTGCATATTGTTTGCATAAACATACCAGAGAAAAAACAGAGATGCTCCGCCCGCAGGAGACGAACAGGGGAACCGGAAAACAGAGCGTTTTCGGTTTCTCTGTTTTTCTGTGAAAGACAGTAACTGGCCAAAATCCGCGGCCGGCGCGAAAATGAAAACGAAATGAAAAATGCAATCGGCGGATGCGACAAACTTAATCCCCTAAAAAACCGCCGCAAAAAACAAATGTTACAAAATTTTGAACAAATTAAAGAAAAATATTGAATCTGGGCGCAGAGACCCTTATAATTGTAAAAAAATTCATTTTGTTTGGCACTTCAACGCAGTGATGCGGGTCGGGCGGAGTGGATTTGGGTGTGTGTCGGCGGGGTGGTCCATAGGACCATAGAGGAGGCCTCATCGGCGGTGCCCGGAGAAAACGCCTTGTGAAAGCAGGGCAGAAAGAAGGAATCGTCATGTCAATAACCCTTTGGACCCCATTGTTTTCGTTCCTGGTCTTCGTGCTGTTCTTTGCGATCGGCGACTGGGTTTCGAACCTGACCAAGTCGAAGATTTCGGGCATGTTGATTGCGATGCTGCTGTATCTGGTTGGTTTCCAGACCGGTATCATCCCGGCTACCTCGCTCAACGACACCGGTATTCCGACAATTGCCTCGAACTTTGCGATCATGCTGCTGCTGGTCGGCATGGGCACCATGATCCACCTCAAGGAAATGATCGCCCAGTGGAAGACCGTTGTGGTCGCGCTGGTCGCGCTGGTCGGCCTGGCCCTCTGCTCCTTCACCGTCAGCAGCTGGCTGTTCGGCCGTGAGTGGGCGCTCTGCGCATCCGCCCCGATCTCCGGCGGCATCATCGCCGGTCAGATGACCTCCGAGGCAGCCACCGCTGCCGGCCGTCCCGACCTCGCCGGTTTCGCGATGCTGGTCATCGGCTGTCAGGGCTTTGTCGGCATCCCCATCTGCAACTTCTTCGTCCGCAAGTACTGCCATGGCGTTCTCGCCGGCAAGATCACGATGAAGGAGCCTGCCGAGGTCAAGGATACCGGCAAGCGCAAGCTGCTGGACATCTCGCCCAAGTGGATGAGCGGCGACAACACCATCTTCCTGAAGATGGCGCTGGTCGGCTGGTTTGGTTGGCTGATCTCTCAGGTCTGCTCCGGCGTTCCCGTCCTGTCCTACATCACCAATGCAAACATCATGTACCTCGTTGTCGGCATCATCTTCTGCGTCCTCGGGTTCCTGCCTGAGAATGCAACCGTTAAGTCTCACGCCAACGGTTTCCTGATGCTCGCTGTTCTCTCGGTCATCCCCGGCAGCCTTGCCAGCCTGAGCCTGTCCGACCTGGTCAAGATGATCGTTCCCCTGGTCGGCACCCTGCTCGTCGGCGCGGTCTTCATCTGCCTGTTCGGCGCGATTGCCGGTAAGGTGCTCGGCGTACACTGGACCATCGCCTTCGCGATCGCCATCTGCTGCACCATCGGCTATCCCGGCACCCAGATCGTCGTCGACGAGGTTGTCCGCAGCCTCGATTGCGACGAGGAGACCCGCACCCGGATCTACAACAACGTGCTGCCCCAGATCATCGTCTCCGGTTTCACCTCGGTTACCGTCGCGTCGGTTATCTTCGCCGGCATTGTCTGCCCGATGATCTTCTGATTGCCGAAAAATATTTTACATTAAAAAAGAGACCTGTTTTCAGGTCTCTTTTTTTGTGCAGCCGCGCGGGTTTGCCGAAAAATGAATCTGCTCATATCCCGAAAAACCGGACCAT
>DXIA01000039.1 GCA_019113125.1 Candidatus Pygmaiobacter gallistercoris
ATTGAAAGCTGCGCCGATTATGTCAGCGCTGTCGTGAAGATGGAGGCCTACCGAAACCTCCCGCTTGCTGAGGGCAGCGAATATCGGGAAGAACTCTCCCGCCGGGACAAAAGTCGCAGTGTGGTACACAACGATCTGATCAGCAAGATTCATCTTGTTAACCGGATCTGCACAAAAATCGGGGTCACACCGCCCTGTGGCGACGATCTGCCCCGAGCAGAGTATGGTGATTTCGCATTTCGGATCGCAGCGGAATATTTTGAGCATCGGGTCCGATAGGTCTTCACCCGACAAGGAGGAAAAGCCCATGCGGATTTTGATGCTCGGCAACAGCTTTACCAGTGCGAATCACCTGCCCTCTCTTCTGGCAGAGCTGACCGGTGCCGAGGTCGTCGCTCACACCCGCGGCGGGGCGCGGCTGGCAGAGCATCTCAACCCAAGCAGCAAGATGGGCGCCCGCACCCTCTCCGCACTGTCGCAGTCGCACTGGGATTATGTGGTACTTCAGGAGATGAGCCATGGACCGCTCACCTCCCCTGCCCGCTTTCTCAGCAGCGTCGGAGCGCTCTGCACAAAGATCCGCGAGAACGGTGCCACCGCTGTTCTCTATGCCACCTGGGCCTACCGGCGGGGCGGTGCAAAGCTGGATGCCAAGGGGTGGGAGTACGACTGGATGGCCCGCGGACTTTCGGATGCTTACCGGCGGGCTGCCCGGCAGAACCATGCGCTGCTTGCCGATGTGGGGCAGCGCTTTTACCAGCTCTGTGACCATCAAAATCTTTACGCTGCCGACGGAGTTCACCCCAACCAACGGGGCAGCCGAATCGCGGCTGAAATCATTGCCGCGGCGATCTTGAGGAGGGATGAGATTGATCCGTGACATCTGCAGAAATGAGGCGTTTCTCTCCCAAAAGGCAGAGCCTGCGACCCCGAAGGACCTTGAAATCGCCCGCGACCTGCTCGACACCCTTCGCCACCACCGGGACGGCTGTGTCGGGATGGCCGCGAACATGATCGGAGTCAACAAGAGAATCATCGTGTTTGAAAACGATGGCAGCGAGATGGTCATGTTCAATCCTGAAATCATCAAAAAATCCAATCCCTATCCGGCAGAGGAGGGCTGCCTCTCCCTCTCCGGTACCCGGAAAGTCCGGCGCTGGCACTCGATCAAGGTACGCTGGCAGAATGAGCGGTTTGAGGAGCGTTTCAAAACCTTTACCGGCTGGACCGCCGAGATCATTCAGCATGAGATCGACCACTGCGAGGGGATTCTCATCTGACCGCGGTTTGCCTTGCAGATGCCCGGTCAGGATTTTATAGCAAAAAACTGCGGCTTTTATCCGAAACTGCCGTGCAGGGGGGAAACAAAATGTTTGCAAATCGCGTTGCGGTCGTGACCGGCGGCGCAAAGGGAATTGGGAGGGTGATTGCCGACTCCTTCACCGCTGCCGGGGCTCGCGTCTGTGTCATTGATCTTCTGCCAAACAACTATTTTGTGGGAGACATCGCGGATCCGGCGACTCTTGAATCATTTGCCCGCAAGGTCATTGACGAATTTGGGCAGGTGGATTTTCTCATCAACAACGCGCTGCCGCTGATGAAGGGGATCGACAGCTGCAGCTATGAGGAATTCGACTACGCACTTCGGGTCGGGGTTGCAGCGCCGTTCTATCTGGCCAAGCTGTTCTCCCCCTATTTCGGTCAGGGGGCCTCGATTGTCAATATCTCTTCTTCCCGCGATCGGATGAGTCAGCCCCAGACCGAGAGCTACACCGCTGCAAAAGGCGGCATCTCGGCGCTGACCCATGCGCTGGCGGTGAGCTTTTCCGGCAGCGTGCGGGTCAACAGCATCTCACCGGGCTGGATTGAGACCGGTGACACCATCTGGGATGGTGCCGACGCGGCACAGCAGCCCGCGGGGCGGGTCGGCAACCCGATGGATATCGCCAACATGGTACTCTATCTCTGTTCGGACAAAGCGGGATTTATCACAGGGGAAAATATCTGCATCGACGGAGGAATGACCCGCCAGATGATCTACCACAACGATTTCGGATGGACATTGCAGAAGGGAGAGTCTAGATGAAAACGGCAATCTGCTACTATTCGGTTCACCACGGCAACACGCTGAAGGTCGTCCGGGCGATGGCTGAGGTGGGTGACATTGATCTGATCGACATCCGCACCCGCCAAACCGTGCGGCTGGAAGACTACGACTGCATCGGGCTTGCATCCGGCATTTATGGCTTTGCGGTGCACAAGGATCTGGTTGCATTTGCCCGTCAGTACCTGCCGGCAGGAAAACCCGTCTTCTTTGTCTGCACCTATGCCGGCGCAAAGGGCAGCGGTGCCAAGGATCTTTACCGGATTGCCTTTCAGAAGGGCTGTCCGGTGCTCGGTGAATTCGGTTGCCGCGGTTACAACACCTTTGGTCCGTTCAAACTGTTCGGCGGCAGCGGCAAGGGGCTGCCCAATGACGCAGATCTTGCACGCGCCAGAGAATTCTACCGGAGCATTGCGGAAAAATAGCAAACGGAGGAACAACGATGGACCGAACCCGGTCTGCAAATCCCGATCACCTTGCGCCGTCTGCGGAAAAGATGCGGTTGGGACTTTCAATCGTCTGGATCCGCGTGGAGTACTCCCATGCCGTCAAGATCTACCCCAAAACGCAGAAGGAACGCGCCTGTTGGAAGTATTTCTTTCAAAATTACACCGAGCGCCTAACCCTTGACCGAAATCTCGGGACAATGGTGCTCGAGCAGCAGCTTGACGCCGACTGCGCTATAATCCACACCTACCGCATAAAGC
>DXIA01000040.1 GCA_019113125.1 Candidatus Pygmaiobacter gallistercoris
GCGAGGCATTCAGGTAAAAGTCCGTTCCGGGATTGCTGGTTCCGTTGAAGTAGACCATGTATTTGTAGTAGGCGAAGGGGCCCCGGCGCAAGGAATCGCAATTGGGGTCGGAACAGCGGAGCAGGTGATAGCAGGCATAAACATTGACCAGCGAATAGCCGCCGCTGCAGGAGGTTGTGTTGGACTTAAAGATATGATCGATGTAGCGGGTGGCAAACAGCTCGTCATCGTTCCCCAAAAAGAAACCTCAGCCAAGGCAGACGTTTACCGCGCTCACCTTTTCCACCGTATTGGTGGGTCCGGAATGCCCGGGCTCCGGTGCGGCGGACCAGTCCAGTGGTTGAACGCCTGCTTCAACGAAATTGTGGGTGTGGGCGGCGGGCGTTGGGGTGGGTGTCGGGGTAGGCCGGCCGGCAGTGCTGCCGCCGTTCGAAGACTGGCTGCCACCGACGGCCTGCCCATTGTCGGAAGAATGACTGCCGCCCGCAGCTGCCGGCAGAAACCCCGGCTGGCGGCGTCTGCGCCGTCCCTTGAGAGGAGGGGGCGGTTCCCACAGATGGCGTCTGGGCCTGCGTACCCGTGGTGCTGCCGGTTTTCTTTTGGGTAGCGGCGGGGGTGGAGGTCGAGGCGCCCTCAGATGTGGAAACACCCGAAGAAGAATCGACCGATGTGGTTTTGCTCAGGCTCTCTTTCTTCTCAGAACAACAAGAACAGCCAGTGCTGCCATGCAGAACAGAAAAATGGTGACATATTCCAAAATTTCATTCCCGTCCCCAGTTGACACGATCTGACCGGGTTTCTGGGCTTGCCCCGCATTCTGGTTCATGCCGGGCGCCTCAGGGTTCTGCTGCGGAGCGGATCCGGAACCGGAACCGTCCTCCGGCCGCTGCGGATTGGTTTCGCCGTCAGTTGCTGATTTCACGGTGACCGGGACGGCGGCCAGCTTTCCATAGGCGTTGGTCACGGTGATCTCGGTGTTGCCTGCTGCAACACCGGTCACCCGGCCGCTCTGGTCCACCGCCGCGACGGAGCTGTCTCCGCTGGTCCAGCGCAGCGCGGCACCGGTGGGATCGGCGAGCGAGAGCGCGGCGCTCTGGCCGATTTCCAGCGTCAGAACCGCGGGGGTGACGGAGATCTCGGGCGGCAGCAGCGCGGGGTAGCTGCGGGTGATCTGCAACGTGTCATCACTGATCTTAGTTGCCTGCACCGTCTCGCCGTTCAGGGTCGCCGCAACGGCGTCGCCAAACGCATATCCGGGCTTTGCCGAGAGGGTGATCTTCACGGTATAGGTCTGGTTGTAGCCAAACTTTCCACTCTCCAGTGCGCCGCTCCAGCTGACCGAGGAGAGCTCGGCCCCAGTCTCAGCCACGGCGACGCCGGTACCCGGTACCGCGCCGGCAGCGGGGGCATCCGGGCCGCTCAGGGTCACCCTGTCGAGGCGGGTGGGCCGGGGCGTGACCTCCTCCAGCACGGTATAGGCAAAGGTGTTTTGTTTTCCGCCGAAGGAGATCATGGCCAGCTTTTCACCGGCGGTGGTGGTTTCAAAATTTGTGATGCTGTACTCGGTCGGGGAGAGCTCCCGGGAGCTGTTCGCGTAGTTTGCAACCACCCGCAGACCAGAGGTGGAAATCGGCTGCCCCTTTAGATAGGTGGTTTGGCTGGGCGGGGTAATGGTCAGCGAGACCAGCGGATTGGCGGTGGTCTTGCGCCGCACCATCGCCTGACTGTTTGCAGTGTAGCCCACAAAGAGATTGTCCTGCGAAGCGATCAGTGAATAGTTTGAGCAGTTTCTGATGTCGACGGGTTCACCCTCCTGCTGCAGCTTACCGTCCGAGACGCTGTAAACCCGCAGACCATCGGAAGAGGCGCGGGATGGAGCGGTCAGCAGGTAAAGATTCCCCTGCGCCACCGCGAGTTGCGGAGTGAAACTGTCGGTGGTAAGGGACGCACAGCCCTCCCAAGCGGTACCATTGTACCGCTTTACCAGCAACTGCGAGGAGGCACCTACCGCAAAATACAGCGTGTTGTCATAGGCGATCAGGTCATAGGCGCCGGCATTGCCGGGACTCGGAATCGCCGGTCCAAAGGCGCTGTCACCGGCGGACAGCGGATAGACTGAGATGGGCTCGTTCTGGTTGGAATCAAAAACCGCCGCATAGATCGCGGTATCGGTCACAACCACCTTCGGGTTGCCGAGCAGGCCTCCGGCATAGAGAATCGGGCTGGCGCTGCCCTGTGCGGACAGGGAAACATAATAGGCGTCGGCGCTGTTCGAGACATAACAGAGATGGGCGGTCTGACCGTCAGTGCTTTGCTGGAGGTCAAAAGCGGAGATATCGGGGATCGGGACGGTGAGATCCGCCCATTCGGTTCCGGTGTTTCTCTTGAGTTTCAGTCTGCCGTCCCCGCCGAGATAGGCAACTGCGGGGGAGCCAGCCAGTTCGAACAAAACGGCATCGTTGATGCAATCCGCATCGGTAAGTACCGGCCCAATGTTGGTCCAGCTGCCGCCTTGGTACTGATAGAGCGCGAGGCTGGTTCCCCAGGAGTCATAGGCGACCGCCATTTGCAGGCCACCAATGTTGGCCAGATTAGCGTTGGCGTAGCCGGAATTGAAATCGGTGTCCTCCCACAGGTCGTAGTCCGAGGCGTCCGGAATCGAGACCGAGAAGGTCATCTCGGCACCGCCGGCACTCGAGACATCGGTAATAGTGATACCGGAATTGGAACCATCGCTGAAGGTCAGAGCACCGTCGGAGAGCCCGCTGGCAGCATTCGAGCTGCCGATCGATGTGCGGCCGGACTCGAGCGACAAAAAGGCGTTATTCAGCGTCTGCCGCTCATTTTGTGCCACATAGCCCGGCTGGCCGGACTGCGGGCGGAAGAGATAGATGCCGGTTTTCCCGAAATAGTTGCTCAGTCCCTCCACCGTGGTATCCACCCGGTAGACGATCAGACCGCTGCCGCCGATGGCCGCGTCGAGGGAATCGGGGTCGCCGGTATTCCCTTTTTCCCGGCGTTCTACCACGAAGAGCTC
>DXIA01000041.1 GCA_019113125.1 Candidatus Pygmaiobacter gallistercoris
GATGAAGACCGGCGAGGGCAAGACCCTTGTCGCGACGCTGCCGGTCTACCTCAACGCGCTGACCGGCGACGGCGTCCATGTGGTCACGGTCAACGACTATCTGGCTCGGCGCGACTCCGAGTGGATGGGCAAGCTCTACCGGTTCCTCGGTCTGAGCGTCGGCCTCATCACCCATGAGATGGACGGCGCGGCCCGCCGCGCGGCCTATGCCTGCGATGTCACCTACGGCACCAACAACGAACTGGGCTTTGACTATCTGCGGGACAACATGGTCACCTACCGCCAGCAGATGGTGCAGCGCGGTCATCCCTACGCTATCGTCGACGAGGTCGACTCGATCCTGATCGATGAGGCCCGCACCCCGCTGATCATCAGCGGCGAGGGCGATAAGTCCACCGATCTCTACAAACAGGCGGATGAGTTTGCCCGCCGGCTCAAAAAGAAGGTTTTCGCCGACGTCGACGACAAGGAAGAGCACGACGACGAGGTGGAGGACGATGTCGACTACATCGTCGTTGAAAAGCAGAAGACGGTCACCCTGACCCAGAACGGCATCAAAAAGGCGGAGGCCTACTTCCATCTGGACAACCTCGCCGACGCCGAGAATATGACCATCGCCCACCACATCAACCAGGCCATCCGGGCCCACGGCATCATGAAACGGGATGTCGACTATGTCGTCAAGGACGGGGAGGTCATCATTGTCGATGAGTTCACCGGTCGTCTGATGATTGGTCGCCGGTTCAACGAGGGACTGCACCAGGCGATCGAGGCGAAGGAGGGCGTCAACGTCCAGAAGGAGTCCAAGACGCTGGCAACCATCACCTTCCAGAACTATTTCCGGATGTACAAGAAACTCGCCGGCATGACCGGTACCGCCAAGACCGAGGCGGACGAGTTCCAGGAGATCTACTCGCTGAGCGTGGTCGAGGTTCCGACCAACCGCCCGGTCATCCGCAAGGATCTGGACGATGTGGTCTACAAGACCGAAAAGGCGAAGTTCAACGCGGTGATTGACCAGATCGTCGAATGCCATGAGAAGGGGCAGCCGGTATTGGTGGGCACCATCAGCATCGAGAAGAGCGAGCTGCTCTCCAAGATGCTGCGGGCCCGCGGCATCCGGGATCACGCGGTGCTCAACGCAAAGCACCACGAGCGCGAGGCGGAGATCGTGGCACAGGCGGGCAAGTTCGGCGCGGTGACCATCGCGACCAACATGGCCGGACGCGGTACCGATATCGTGCTGGGCGGCAACGCCGAGTATCTCGCCAAGGCGGACCTGCGCAAGGCAGGCTTTGCCGATGAGCTGATCGCCGAGGCGGACGGCCACGCCGACACCGATAATGAGGAGATCCTCGCCGCCCGCGCAGCCTTTGCCAAGGCGCTGGAGAAATACCGCCCCATCGTCGCCGAGGAGGCCGAGCGGGTGCGGGAGGCCGGCGGCCTGTATATTCTCGGCACCGAGCGGCACGAGTCCCGCCGGATTGACAATCAGCTGCGCGGCCGGTCCGGCCGCCAGGGCGATCCCGGCATGACCCGGTTCTTTTTGAGCCTTGAGGACGACCTGATGCGGCTGTTCGGCGGTGACCGGGTCCAGCGGCTGATGGATACCCTCGGGGTCGAGGAGGATATGCCGATCGAGAACAAGATGATCACCTCGGTGATCGAGAGCGCTCAGAAGAAGATCGAGGGCCAGAACTTCAGCATCCGCAAGAACGTCCTCTCCTTCGACGACGTCATGAACCAGCAGCGCGAGATCATCTACGGCGAGCGCAACCGGGTGCTGCAGGGAGACGACGTCTCCGAGAGTGTGCGCAAGATGATCCGGGAGTCGATCACCGAGACGGTCGCTCAGTACACCGGCGGCGAGAATGCCGCAGAGTGGGATCTGTCGGGGCTGCGGGACCACTACCGCGGCTGGCTGTGTGTGGACAGCGACTTCAACTACGACAAGGAGCAGCTCGCCTCGCTGCACCGGGACGAGGTCGGTGATCTGCTGATCCAGCGGGCGGAAAAGATCTGTGCCGACAAGGAGCAGAAATACGGCAGCCCGATCATGCGGGAACTCGAGCGGGTGGTTCTGCTGCGGGTGGTCGACACCAAGTGGATGGAACACATCGATAATATGGATGAGCTGCGCAAGGGCATCTATCTGCGCAGCTACGGCCAGCGGGATCCGGTTGTCGAGTACCGAATCGAGGGCTTTGACATGTTCGATGAGATGGTCGCCGCGATTCGGGAGGACACCACCCGGATGCTGCTGACCATTCAGGTGCGCACCAAGGAGCAGCCCAAACGGGAGCAGATCGCCATCCCGACCGGCGAGGGCGCCGGCGGCACCAAGCTGAACAGCCGCACCCCCCAGAAGGTGCAGAAGATCGGCCGCAACGATCCCTGTCCCTGCGGCAGCGGTCTGAAGTGGAAAAAGTGCACCTGCAAGCAGTATCACCCCGATCTCAAATAAGCTTTGATCCGATGCGGTCCGCACCCTGCGGGCCGCATTTTTTTGCATGGAAATTTCACCCTCCGCATGATATAATACCTTATAGAATAAAATCCGGCGTGCCGGAAAAGGAGAAGTGACCGATATGCGTCAACCGAAATGGTGGCAGGATGCCGTGGTCTACCAGATCTATCCCCGCAGCTTTTACGATTCCAACGCAGACGGCATGGGCGACCTTGCCGGCATCACCGCCAAGCTTGATTACATCGCCTCCCTCGGGGTGGACATCGTCTGGAGCTGCCCCTTCTTTGTCAGCCCCTGGGCCGATGGCGGCTATGACGTCGCCGACTACCGCTCCATCGATCCGGCCTTCGGCACCATGGCGGATTTTGAGGCGATGATCGAGGGAATCCACGCCCGCGGCATGCGGTTTATGATGGACTTTGTCGGCAACCACACCTCGGACGAGCACCCCTGGTTTCAGGCGGCGCTCCAGGACAAAAACAGCCCCTACCACGACTATTATATCTTCCGCCCGGGGAAAAACGGCGCCGAGCCGAGCAACTGGGCCAGCATCTTCGGCGGCAGCGCCTGGGAGTACGTCCCGCATCTCGATGAATACTATCTGCACCTGTTCGCCAAAAAGCAGCCGGATCTCAACTGGGAAAACCCCGCCGTGGTGCAGGAGGTCATCGACATCCTGCGCTTTTGGGCGGACAAGGGGGTGGACGGCTATCGACTGGACGCGATCAACTACCTCTATAAAGACCCGGATTTTCCGGATGTCGAGCCGATGCCGGGCAGCCGGTATGGATTCGCCACCGAGCACTACGCCAACAAGCCTCGGATCAACGATCATTTCCGTGCGCTGCACGACGCCGTCTTCGGCCCGCGCGGCCTGACCACCGTCGCCGAGGTCGCCTATCTCGACGAAAAGGTGGCGCGGGAATACGCCGATCCCGCCCGCGGCGAGCTGGATGCGCTCTATCCGTTCGACCTTCTCAATGTCGATCAGGACGGCTACGACAAATTTTCACCCCGCCCACTGGATCTGGTACAGCTGAAGGCCGCACTCGCCCACTGGCAGCAGATGATGCAGGATCACGGATGGCTCGCCCTGTTCCTCGGCAATCACGACCAGCCGCGCGCGGTCAGCCGGTTTGGCGATGAGGGAGAATTCCGGGCCCGCTCGGCCAAGATGCTGGCCAACGCGATGTATTTTTTGCGGGGCACCCCTTATCTCTATCAGGGGGAAGAGCTCGGGATGACCAATCCCCACTACACCAGCCTGTCCCAGTTCCGGGATGTCGAGGCGCTCAACGCACTGGCGGAGGGCCTTGCCCGCGGGGAGAGCGAGGCGCACTGGCTGAAACTGCTCAATGATCGCTCCCGGGACGGCGGGCGCGCGCCCTTCTCCTGGAACAGTGCCCCGAATGCCGGTTTCACCACCGGCAAGCCCTGGATGGATCCCTGTGCCAACGCGGGGGAGATCAATGCCGCCGCAGAGGAGGACGACCCCGATTCGGTACTCAACTTCTACCGCAAACTGATCCGGGTGCGCAAGGGGCGGCCCGCGGTCCTGTTCGGCAAAACTGAATTTTTGCTGCCGGAGGATCCCGACCTGATGGTCTATACCCGCACCGATGAGGCTGAGGCACTGCTCTCGGTCAACAACTTCTCTTCCCTTTCCCGTACCTTTGCCCTGCCCGATGCCTTTCTCGGCGCTGAGCTGCTGCTCTCAAACTGCGGCGATTTGAAGATCCGGGACGGCGTTGTCACCCTTCGCCCGTGGGAGGGATTCACCCTGCTCACCCATTGAGATTATTTGCCCGTTTTACGACCTTTTCGGCGTCAGAGTTTCCCATTTTCGGGAGCTTTGGCGCTTATTTTTTTCTTCACAAAATTTTCTCTTTTTCCTCTATTGACAAAGTCAATCAACCGCTGTATTATATTGTTCGTGTCCTAACAGTTTTGTTCGTGTCCTAACAGTTTTGTTCGCGTCCTAACAGTCTTGAGGGAAGGAGGTTGATCGGATGAACCGAGAGCACGATTTTGGCTTAAAGCTGAATATCCTCTCGCATAAGCTGAAAAAACACCTTAACGCAGTGCTTTCCGATCTCGGCATCACCGGCGTGCAGAGCCGGATCCTGCATTACATTCTGGTTCATTACTCGTCCGGGGCGGTTTTTCAGCGGGACATCGAGGCGGTTTTCGGGCTCAGTCGTTCCACGGCAACCGGGATCCTTCAGCTGCTTGAGCGGGACGGCATGATCCGGCGGGAGAGCGTTTCCACCGATGCGCGACTCAAGAGCCTTGTGCCGACCGAAAAAGCGGCCCGCATTGACGAGGAGGTTCTCGAATCCATCACCGCAATCGAGCGCCGGTTGGTGAGGGACATTTCGGTCGAAGAACAGGAGATCTTTCTGTCGGTCGCGGACCGCATGGCGCGCAATCTGGACAATTAAGCCCTTTGCAGCCCCGCTGCACGGCTTTTTTAGATAGATCGGAACGGTGTCCGCCGTTCTCTGTGAGTATTTAGAGATGGGAGAGAAGTCTATGATCAAAATTTTGGCAAAAAGTATCCGGGAATACAAAAAGCCTTCTCTGCTCGCCCCTGTGTTTGTCACCGGCGAGGTCATCATGGAATGTATCATCCCCTTCGTCACCGCCAATCTGGTCAACCAGATCCGGGCCGGCTGCTCGATGGGTGTGATTCTTCGCTATGGCCTGGTGCTGGTGATTATGGCAACCCTGTCGCTGTTGTTCGGCGCTGCGGCGGGCAATGCCTGCGCCAAGGCGAGCTGCGGATTTGCCAAGAATCTGCGCAAGGATATGTTCTACCGGATTCAGGACTATTCGTTTGAAAATATCGA
>DXIA01000042.1 GCA_019113125.1 Candidatus Pygmaiobacter gallistercoris
CATTGGGCAAAAGTTTCTGCAAGGCAGTATTCAGGTAAAGGGGGACAAATTGCATGAGAAAAAGAGTTATCGCATTGGCGTTGTGCGCCGGGCTGCTGTTGCTGGGCGGCTGTGGCTTTGGTGAAGAGACCGCAGACAGTTTGGCCTCGCCCTCCTCCGAGAGTGCCTCACAGATAAAAACAGAACAAGAGGACCCCCAGGTCTCTGAGCCCGAAAGCGTTGCGGGGACAGGTAGTGCGGAAGAGATTTCGGGGATTATCGCAATGACGTCCGAGATTTCGGGTGATTCGACGTTTCATGTTTTCAGCATTGATCCGAATACCGGCGAGCAACAGAGCTTGCTCCGCGTCACCTATACCAGCAATGTCGGAAAAAAGACCTATTATCTGCCGCCCACCCTGACGGTTTATTCGGCATCGGCCAGAGAGTGGGTATCTTCGGATCTTTCCAAAATCGCGGCCACCAAATATATAAGCGGCACCGGCGAATATCACGCGGGTTGGTTTGATGCGTCCGGGGCATTTTACGATGTGACAGAGGCCCTCGGCTTACAGGCGCAAAGTGATTTTGACGATCCGGCCTGCTATTTTGCAGGCGGTTTTACAGAGGATTTCTTCGTCTACTACGCCAATAATACGGCGTACGAAGAACGCAGCTATTTCCATGTGCCGCTGGAAAACATGACGATGGACGCCGTGCAGGAAGGTGACGTGATTCACGATGCGCTCCCTGTGCTCCCCTCCGACAGCGATTCAGGATATAACCTGTCCGACTGGGTGGATGAAACACAGTGTCTGGCTGATCAATACGTCAAACAATATGACCGGAAGGTCAACAGCGTGCGATTTAATGTCGCAACCGGAGAGGCGACAGAGTTTATTCCGGGAACATCGCGGTACAACTGGAATGGCGTTCTCAGCCCGGACGGGTCGTCTGTAGCATTCCTTTCCTCCCCGAAACAGGGAACGGATCCGCCGTCCCTCTATCTCACACCGCTGTCGGGCGGTGATCCGGTCAAGGTGGATGTCTCGCTGTCCTTTTCCGATCGGCACAGCCTGAACAGCCCGAACTTTGTCCAGTATCCGTCCTCCGGCGGGATTTGCACCACATTGTTGGATTGGCGGTAAGCTGATTGGATCAAGAAAAACCAGAGAGCGGCCCCTCAAGCCTTGGTGGCTTGGGGGGCCGCTCTGAGTGCTTTCTGCGCCAAAATTCTACGGCAGAACGTAACTTTCCGTAGGAAAGTTTCACTTCCCACAGGGAAGTTGCGTTTTCTTATGTCACGCCGGCTTTTACGGTTTGCTTTTTTCGGGAACGTACACCCTGATCAGCGAGACCAGAAAGACAACACTGAGCACAAAGGCGATCAGGCCGCCCAGATACCGGCTGGAGAGGATGAGCAGAAGTTCAAAGGAGAGAGAAAAGATGAAAATACGGGCGTACAGCCTGCCCCGGACCGACCTGTCGGTGAAAAGCCAGATGTTTCGAAACAGCAGGATCATCAGGATGGCACAGGCGGCAGCCATGAGATATCTGAACAGATAAGCCTGTCCGCTGACCTGCTCCTGGTTGACACAGAAGATCGCCATCTGGGCGGTGCAGGCGGCGGTGAGCAGAACCGCATTTCGCTTGCTGAGCAGGGTGGAGAGCCCCTTCTGCACGATCCGCTCTTTGGCGGATGGCATTTGCTCCCGCCGCGCGCCGCGCAGCCGGTCTGGGTCCAATCCGAGAAGTTCGGCGAGCTGCAGGAGATTTTTTGGGGAGGGCTCGCTCTGCCCCGTCTCCCACCTTGAAACCGCCTGACGGCTGACCCTTAATTTTTCGGCAATCTCCTCCTGCGAGAGTCCCTGCTGCTCCCGCGCCGCCTTGATGCTGTTTGACAAATCCATGTCAACACCTCCTTTGTCTGCTGATCCTAACACATCCTCTGTCAATCTGCCACCAACCATTGCGCAATTTCCGGTTGCAAACTTCAAATTTAGCAAAAAAATCGCATCTGCCGTTGCGGCTCTCCCCAAAACGCCCGCGGCGGATCAGCCCTCCTGCCGGATGGCCGCCGCATACCGCCGCCGCCACTCATTCCAGAAGGCGATGTAGCCGTTTCGATCGAATTCGTCCTCGGGGATCTTTTTGGGCAGGCAGGAGTCGTAGTAGCATTTGACCTTATCCGCAAAACGGAGCGCCTGCTGTCGGTAGTCCCGCAGGGAAACCCAGGTCTCCTCGCCGGAGGGAAGGATCAGCCGCACCCCATCGCCCTGATGGACAACCGACCAGTCGAGGCCGTTGTCGCACCCGGAGATCGTGACCTCGGACAGATCTGCATTCGCGATGAGAAAGTGACCGCAGCAGGGCACCATCTGGAGATCGCCTTTGGACATAATCTTGTCTTCGGTCAGGGTTTTCAGCAGATAGAGAGCGGTCGCGCTGACGGTCCCATCGTATTCCATCACGGTTTTGCCGATCTGCACGGTGACATGGCCGTGCAGGCAGAGATCTTCCGGGTCGTCGTCCGGCCCGCAGATCCAGCGAAACCGGTCCACATCGATGACAAAATTGCCCAACAAAAACCCCTCCCGTTCCAAATCGCTGGGATCGACCCTGCGGCCGCAGCGATGTGATTTCATCATAGAGAACGCATTGCGGGATCAAAATCTTACCTTCCATTCTCTTATCTGCCGAATTTTGTCCCGCCTTTGAGACACCGCGGCCCCTTCTTTATCCGACTTGCGGTCCATGGTATAATAGAAACCATAGCGGCAGGAGGAGAATGCAGCATGATACTCTATCTTCAGATGATCGATGCGCCAAAGGACCGCTCCAAGTTTGAGCGGCTCTATCTGGCGTACCGCGATCTGATGTTCTATGTGGCCAACCAGATTCTGCACAACGAGCAGGACGCAGAGGATGCGGTGCATCAGGCGTTTTTGAAGGTGGCGGAACGGATCGAAAAAATCGGGGACCCAAACTGTCCAAAAACCCGGGGCTATCTCGTTACTATAGTTGAGAACAAAGCGATCGATCTGTACCGGCGGCGCAAAAAACACCCGATGGTGGAGCTAAGTGATACGCTGCCGGGCATCTCTGCGGTCTACGAGGGAGAGAATCTTCTGGCGGCCTGCATCCTGAAACTGCCTGCGCGGTATCGCGAGGTGATTCTGCTGCGGTATTTTCAGGGATACAGCGTGAAGGAGATGGCCGGGATGCTCGGGATATCCCTTGCGGCCGCAGCAAAACTCGACCAGCGGGCAAAGAACAGGTTGCGGGATCTGTACGAAGAGGAGGCGAGACCATGATCACCGACGAGATGCTGAGAGATGCCGCAGCGGAGGCGAATCAGGCAATCCTTGCATCCCTGCCGGACCCGAAAAACTGCGTCCATCCGTTTTCGGCAGCGTTTGAGCGGAAGATGAAACGGCTTCTTCGGCGGGGGGCACATCCGGTGCTTTATCGATCCCTTCGGTGTGCTGCGTGCTTTTTGGCCGCGGTGCTGCTGGCCGGCACCTCGTGGCTCGCGGTGGATGTCAATGCGCGGGAGGCCCTCTTTTCCTGGGTGCGCCGGCAGTGCGAACAGTTTGTGGAGTATCGCTTTGTGGGATCCCGGACCGACGAGGCGGTGGATTTTGTCCTGAACTGGCTGCCGGATGGATATGAGGAGAGCAAGGAGGAGTTTGCCGGCGGGTTCTCGATGAGGATCTATCAAAACGCCGAGGGACAGCAAATCTGTTTGATCTGCTCGGCCGGTGCGGATGCGACGAGCCTGTTCGTCGCATCGGAAGACGTGGTGGCGCAAGAGGTCCGGGTCGGCGGACAGCCGGCGGATTTCTATCAGGATCCGGATCCCCAAAAGGCCAATCTGCTGGTGTGGCAGTCCCAGACGGGGGAGATCCTGTTCTCCCTCTCGGCTGCGCTGCCACAGGAGGATCTGGTGCGGATGGCCGAGAGTGTCGCGCCAAGCGGGGGAGGACAAATAGCAAACAGTGATTGAAACGAGGCGATGGGCATGGGAACCACCATTCTTTTTTCCGCAGCAGCCTTTTTGTTTTTCCTCGCGATAGAAGGCATCCTGACGATGGCGTTTCAGGCCGCCGGATCCACCGGGACCAAGCGGGTCTTGGGGGCCGCCTGCCGGGGAATCCTCGCCCTCTGCATTCTGATCTATCTGGGTTTGCTGGGTCTCTTCCTCTTTGTCGGGGGAAACCTTCTCGTCGAGGGGGAGACGAAAAAGGGAATCTCGGTTCTGCTCAGCGCCGCTGTTGTTGCGGTCTGCGTGTATCTCTGGCGGGGAAGAGCATGGGTGCGGTACCTGCGAGACAAGTACCGGGTCCGCCGGGGCTGCAAAAAAGAAGAGAACGGGGGAAGTACGAAATGAGAAAGAGGATACTGCATCCTCCCGGAATGCTGGTGGCCGGGTTGCTGCTCGGCGCTGTCAGCAGGATGCTGGATCTCTATACGACAAACCTGGGCAACCTGTTTTCCCAGCTGGCCGTCTGGATCCTCATTGGCGTTCTGATCTCGATTTACAGCCCTACACAAAAGGCTGCCGTCTGCAACATCCTCCCGTTTTGTCTCGGGATGCTGGCGACCTATTATGGGGCGGCGGTGCTGACCGACGGGGTCTACAGCGAGACGATGATCCTGGGCTGGACGGTGTTTGCGCTCTGTTCGCCGGTATTCGCCTGGTTTACCTGGCTCACAAAGCAAAAAGGCGTGTTTCCAAAGGTGATCAGCATGGGGATTTTGCTGGTTTCGGTGCTGTCCAGCGTGATCCTGTTTGACGGATTTCGGGTGTATGATTTTGTGATCAATGCGCTTTTGCTCTATTTCCTGTTTTTCAAACAGATCAGGCGGCGAGCCTGACGGCGATGTCACATCTTGCAAAAAAACAAAAGAGGCGCCGCATCCGCGACGCCTCTTTCAAGCTTTGTGAGCCTTTTGTTATTTTTCGAGCAGACCTTCCAGCGCCTCGACGCCGGCGGAGAGATAACTGCCCTCAAACGCCTCGATGACCCCCATATCGCACTGCTTTGCCAGACCGGGATCGATCGGCAGCTTGCCCAGCACCGGCAGGTTGTGGGCGGCGGCGATCTCGTCGATGTGGGACTCGCCGAAGACCGAGATCTTCTTGCCGCAGTCGGGACAGGTGAAATAGCTCATATTCTCCACCAGACCGAGGACGGGGATGTTCATCATGTCCGCCATCTTGACCGCCTTCTCGACGATCATCGAGACCAGATCCTGCGGGCTGGCGACGACGACGATGCCGTCCACCGGCAGCGACTGGAAAACGGTCAGCGCCACATCGCCGGTTCCCGGAGGCATGTCCACAAACAGGTAGTCGACATCGCCCCAGACCACGTCGGTCCAGAACTGGGTCACGGTGCCGGCGATGACCGGGCCGCGCCAGACCACCGGATCGGTCTCGTGCTCGAGCAGCAGGTTGACCGACATGACCTTGATGCCGGTGCGGCTCTCCACCGGAAGGATCCCCAGCTCACTGCCGAGGGCCCGGGTCTTGAGCCCGAACATCTTGGGGATCGAGGGGCCGGTGATGTCGGCGTCCAGAATGCCGACATTGTATTCCCGGCGCCGCATCTCGACGGCCAGCATTCCGCTGACCAGACTCTTGCCGACGCCGCCCTTGCCGCTGATGACGCCGATGACCTTTTTGATCTTGCTGTTGGGGTTTGCCGCCTCGCGCATGTCCTGAGGCGCGCCGCCCTGACGGGAGGCGCAGGCCTCGCCGCAGGTTTCGCAGTTGTGGGTGCAACCTTCGCTCATGAATACGATACCTCTTTTCCTTGTTCGATCCCGCCCCGGCCGCGGGACGGGAATCGGCTGGGATTAAGTATACCATATTTGTGAAGTTATTTCAATCGGCTGCCGGATTTGCGAAAGCAGCCCGTTTATGCTATAATGGCGCAAAAATGCGGCCAAAGAGAGGAGGCGCGCGGGGATGGAGAAAAGGGTCCGTGTAAAGAAAAAGGATGATATGCAAAAGACGATCACCGAGATCCTTCGCCGCCGTCCTGCAAAGACCGCCGCGGCACGGCGGAAGATCCTGCGGGAGAACCCGGTTTATCAGGATTGCTACCAAAACCGCCCGGCCACCCGGCAGAGAAAGACAGAGGGGAGGGGTGTGGGTGCTGCCGATGATGGTGTTCGACACCGAGGAGGAGAAAAGCAGATTTGAGCAGGCGTATGAGAAATACCGCAAGGTCGGATTCTACTACGCGCGGGAGATCCTCCACGACGACGCACTGGCGGAGGACGCGCTGCACGACGCCTTTCTCTCCCTCGCGCGCAACATGGATAAGATCGGGGAAATCGACTGTAACAAATCCTTTAACTATTTCGTTACCATTGTGAAAAATGCCTCGATCTCGGCACTGCGCCGCCAGCGGCGGGCGCGGATGGTCGAGATCGATGATGAGCAATCGCTGTTCCAGCTCGAGGACCGCGACCCCGGTCCCGAGCAGAAACTGTTGGAGCAGGCGGGGTATGAGGAGCTGCTGGAGGCGATCCGCACCCTCAAACCAGCCTATCAGGCGCCGCTGCTGCTCAAGTACGCAAACGGCTACTCCGAGGCGGAGATTGCGAAACTGCTCGGGATGACCGTCTCGAACGTCTCGGTGCGGATCCACCGGGCAAAACAGAAATTGATCCCGCTGCTGCGGGACCAGCGGAAAGGGGGAGAGAACAATGGCAAACCCAAAAAGGGAACAGGACGCAGCGATTGAGCAGCTGCTCGCACAGGCGGCGCGGCAGATCGCGGACGAGCAGGCCGAAAAGATCCGGCAGCGGTATCAGGACGCGCCGGAGGTCGAGTTCTCCCCCGCCTTCAACCGGAAGATGGAACAACTGATCGCAGCGCAGAAGAAACACTGCTGCCTGATTCGGTGGAACAAGGTGGCAAAGCGGGCGGCGATGATCCTGGTCGTCTTTGCCACCGCCCTCGCGGCAACCCTCTCGGTCAAGGGGGTGCGGGCGCGGCTGTACGACTATTTTGTCTCCCGCAAAGACGCCTACACCGAGGTGAGAATCTCGGCGGCGAACGGCATGGTGGCCGAGATCTCACAGGGGGATTACCACTATGAGCCGGATTACCTGCCGGCGGGTTTCCGGGTGACCGGCAAAAGCGAGGAATTCGACTTCTTCTATTCGGTCGAATACAGCGATGAAAAGGCGTATGCGGCGTACGAGGAACAGTTCAACAAGCTGATCGAGAAGTACGGTTCGCAGCAGGCGATCCCGGAGGAGGAGCAGATCACCTATCAGGGCCCCTGGATTCTGTTTGAGGAACAGCGCAGCATTGCCGGCTCGGTGGTCTTTGATACCGAGAACGCGAGCTACAAGGAGCTCGAGATCTCGGGCAGTCCGGCTTATCTCACCATCAAGAACGGCAAGACGATGCTGATCTGGGACAATGGGGACCGCTCTTTCTATCTTTACGGCAACCTCACCGAGAGCGAGGCGGTCCGGATGGCGAACAGCCTGGTCAGGGTGGAAGAATAGAACAAAAGGAACGGACCTGCGGGGACGGGAACCCACAAAACAGATGGGGGAT
>DXIA01000043.1 GCA_019113125.1 Candidatus Pygmaiobacter gallistercoris
GCAGCGCGCGCGGGACTACGAAGAGACACATTTTTCCGCCGTCGAAAAGGAACTGCCGAGATTTCATCTGACCGGCGGAGTGGGCTGGATCAACGACCCCAACGGATTTGCCCCGTTCGGCGGGGAGTACCACCTGTTCTACCAGTATTACCCCTATGAGACCAAGTGGGGCCCGATGCACTGGGGCCATGCCAAGACAAAGGATTTCGTCCACTGGGAGCGGCTGCCCGCCGCGATGGCGCCGGACATGCCGTATGACAAGGACGGTTGTTTTTCCGGCGGCGCGGTCGAGATGCCGGACGGCCGGCACCTGCTGATGTATACCGGTGTGCGCACCGTCACCGGGGAGAACGGGGAGAACAGGACCTACCAGACCCAGTGCATCGCGATCGGCGACGGGGTCGACTATGAGAAGTACGAGCAGAATCCGGTCATCGACACCGACGCGATCCCGGCGGGGGGAGATACCACCGACTTCCGCGACCCCCATATCTGGCGGGAGGACGGCAGATACTATGTCGTGGTCGGCAACCGGGTTCCCGGCGGCAGCGGCACCATTCTGCTCTACCAGAGCAAGGACGCGGTCCACTGGGAGTTTGTCAGCGAGCTGACCCGCTGCGAGCGGCAGGACAGCCGGATGTGGGAGTGCCCGGATTTCTTCTCGCTCGACGGCAGATATGTTCTGCTGGTGAGCCCGCAGGACATGGTGGCGGGGGGACGGGATTTCCACCCCGGCAACTCCACCCTCTGCATTCTGGGCAGCTTTGGCCCGGCGGATCACCGCTTTGTGAAGGAGCAAGCCCAGGCGATCGACTACGGCCTGGACTTCTACGCGCCCCAGACATTACAGACCGCGGACGGCCGCCGGGTGATGATCGGCTGGATGCAGAACTGGGAGACCTCGGGACATGTGCCGGAGGGACAGCACTTCATGGGCCAGATGACCATCCCGCGGGAATTGAGCATCCGCGACGGGCGGCTGTGCCAGAACCCGGTGCGGGGTGCACTGGGACATTGTGAATCTGCGAGAGTTCCCGGTGCGGTCCACCGGCGGCGCACTGAAACTGCGGATGATCCTCGACCGGTACAGCCTAGAGGTCTTTGTCAACGATGGGGAGCAGGCGGCATCCAGCATCCTCTACACCCCGCTCGAGGCGCAGCAGATCCGGTTCTGCTGCGACGGGGTGGCCCGGATGGATTTGGAACAGTATGATTTGGAGGCGGAGTGACCGGTGAATACGGAATTTGACGTTGTGGCCCTCGGGGAGCTGCTGATCGACTTTACCGCATACGGAACCAGCGAGCAGGGGAACGGGCTGTTCGAGGCCTGCCCCGGCGGCGCCCCCTGCAATGTGCTCGCGATGCTGCGCAAGCGGATCAACACCACCTTCATCTATGGCACCCACGATCAGACCGAGGTGATGACCCTCGGCGACCGGATTGTCATCATGAAGGACGGCTTTATCCAGCAGATCGGCACCCCGCAGGAGGTCTTCAACCATCCCGCAAACACCTTTGTGGCGGGATTCATCGGCGTTCCCCAGATGAACTTCTTCAACGATGCCAAGCTGACACTGGAAAACGGGCGCTACGCGGTGGAGATCCTCGGCCATTCGTTTGGGCTGGAGGAAAAACAGCAGCAGGCACTCAAGGCGGCAAACCGAAGGCCCGGCGCCGTCATCGCCGGCGTCCGCCCTGTCCATGTGCAGCTGGGACACGGCGGCATCCCCGCAAAGCTGGAGGTCTCCGAGATGATGGGCAGCGAGAAGTACCTGCACACCACCGTCGGCGGCACCGAGATCGTCGCGGTCGTCCCGACGCTGGACGCCGGCGATGATACCGACACCGTCGAGCTGGATTTTTTGCCCGGGTGTATCCATCTGTTCGATCCCGATGACCAGAGTAATCTGCTGTAAACGATTTAAGCAGAGAGAACAATACCCCCCGATGCGGTTTCGCATCAGGGGGTATTTTGATGGATCCGTTAATTTACTTCTGCTGGCTGCCGAGGGTGTCGGGGGAGTGTGGGGGCATGACCTCACCGGGCGCGAGGGTCTGATCTCCCCAGTGGTGGTTTTCAAACTCCTTGTCCAGGAACATGAAGGTGGTGTAGGCGGTCGCCGCAAGCAGGCTGCCGTCGTGGATCCAACCCTCCGCCGTCATGCTCATCAGGGTGCGGCCGATCGAGGTCGCCTTCGCGGTCACGACCAGGGTGTCCCCGGCGCGGACCGGCTTGAGAAAGGTGGTGGAGAGACTGACGGTGGTGATGTACCGCTGCTTGCCCCAGTAATGGCACAGCGAGCCGAAGGTGCCGTCGAAGACGGTGGAGATCAGGCCGCCGTGCATCGTCCCCTCGGGATTCAGTGCCCAGTCCTTGACGTTGAAATAGACGGTGAGGGTTTTTTCCTCATAGTTGCAGCGGAGGAAATGGGGATGCAGCAGCGAATAGATGTCGCCGGATTCCCGGTTAAATCCTTTCAGATACCAATAGAGAAACCGCTCCATATCCTGCTGGGAATTGTGGGACCAATCGACTGGGGCCATCAAAGGCACCCTCCTTTTCATTGCCGTGATGCCGGGCAGACATCGCAAAATATAGCTTTATTTTAACACAATATAGCGAGAAACTCAAATCGGCGACCCGCTGGAAAAGTGGGCGGGGATGTGGTATGATGTCGAAAAGACAGGCGTAAACCGGAGGTGAGACGCGCGGATGTGGTGGATCTTTTCGGCGGGTGTTTTGTTGGTTGTGGCGCTGATGAGCACGGCGGTTTTCTGGGTGCTGATCCGGCGGAGGAAAACGGGGGAGCAACGACAGCTGCAACCGGGGGCGCCGGGCAGTTATGAGGAGAAAAAATATCGGCAGGCCGAGGCGGAGCGGTGGCTTGCAAACCAGCCGACCCTCGAGCGGGTGGAGATCCGGTCGGAGGACGGGCTGCGGCTGGCCGGTCATCTGCTGCCCGCCGAAGGGGGCGGTAAAAAGATTCTGCTCGCCTCCCACGGTTATCGCTGCAGCGGGCTGCGGGAGTGGGGGCTCTATGCCGATTTTTGGCACCGGCAGGGGTACCAGTTGATGATGCCGGACCACCGGGCGCATGGCGACAGCGAGGGACGCTATATCGGGTTCGGCTGGCTTGACCGCAGGGACCTGCTGCGCTGGTGCGATTATCTCTGCGGGCGGTTCGGGGAGGACTGCGAGATTCTGCTGCACGGCATCTCGATGGGATCGGCGGCGGTGCTGCTCACCGGCAGCGAGAAAACGCTGCCCAAACAGGTCAAGGGGATCATCGCCGACTGCGGTTTCACCAATGCCTGGGAGGAGGCCTGCTACCGTTTTCGGGCGGACTACCATCTGCCGCCCTTCCCGTTTTTCTATGGGGCGGACCTGCTCTGCCGGCTGCGGGCGGGGTACAGCCTGCGGCAGGCGGACGTTCTCGGCAGGGTGGGCGATATCCGGGTGCCGGTGCTCTTTCTGCACGGGGACGCGGACAGCTACGTTCCGACCGAGATGGGGTACCGGCTGTACGCGGCCTGCCGCGCGCCGAAAAAGCTGGTCATCCTGCGGGACACCATCCACGCCAATGCCTTTCTCGGGGATGGCGCGGGCTACCGGCGGGCGGTGCTGGAATTTACAAGACAGATCGGACGTTAAAAAGAGCAGCAGGCCGCCGGCCTGCTGCTCTTTTTGTGAAATCTCGAAATCTCAATGTTTTGGCGGCTGCTCTGCGGGCTGGTCGCCGAAGTAGACGGTGGTGCTGGGGAAGGCAAACTGTACCCCGTCCTTCTCCATCAGACTGAGGATCTCGAGGTTCAAGGACTCGCAGATCTCAAGGTATTCGTTGTAGTTGGTCGTTCTGGTGTAGTACCGCACAAAGATGTCGATGCTGCTGGCCGAGAAGGCGGTCAGCCGGACCACGACGGTGTCGGGGACGATGGAATCGCGGCCGGTCAGCAGGCTGCGCAGATCCCCCAGCAGCTGCTCGAGCGCGGCGCGGGGGGTGTCGTAACAGACCCCGAGGGTGAACTCCGCCATCCGCATCTTCCGCTCGCTGCCGTTCGAGATAAAGCCGGCGCTGACCAGCGAGTTCGGGATGATGGTCAGGGTGTTGGCGAGGGTGCGGATCTTGGTGCTGCGGAAGGTGATGTCCTCCACCGTGCCCTCCACCCCGGCACAGCTGACCCAGTCGCCGATCGCAAACGGCCGCTCGACCAGCAGCACCAGCCCGGAAAAGAGGTTCGACGCGGTGTCCTTCGCTGCGAGGGAGAGGGTCAGACCGCCGAGGCCAAGACCGGCGATCAGGCTGCCGACCGGGAAACCGAGGGTCTCGAGTGCGGCGAGCACCGCAAAGGCGACAAAGAGTACCTTGATGGTGCGGCGCAGCATCCGGCGCACCGCCTCGGCACTGCCGAGAAAGCGGAACTGAAAGACCGGTACATTGTCCACGATGGCAAAGCCCGCCCAGCAGATCAGCCAGAGGCAGACCAGCCGCAGCGCCCGCGACAGAAACAGCCGCAGCGAGACCATCGTCTCAGCGGAAAGCGGCAGATACCAGAGCGCGAGGGTGATCCCGATGGTCAGCAGCAGTGCCGAGATCGGCCGGGAGAGGGCGCGCAGCAGATCCTCCCAGGAGCTGCCGCGCAGCTTTTTTGCGAGTTTTAAAATCACAGCAACCGCCTTGTAACGGTACAGCAGGCTCAGCAGCAGAAACAGCAGGAAGAGAAGAACACACCAGATCCACTGCCACAGCCAACTGTCCCTGAGAAAAGTAAACAGGAGAGCAACCGGATTTTCCATCTGAAAATCCTCCTTTCCAGCGTATGAGGGCAAAGCTCTTTTTTAGAATAGTACCATACCGGCAGACAGGGCGCAAGAAAAAAGCAGGCGCCCCCTCTTGCAAATGAGAAGAAAAAAGGATATACTTACGGTAGTCTGTTTCAGGGCGGGGTGAAAGTCCCCACCGGTGGTAAATCTCCAACTGGGAGATGAGCCCACGACCGTTTCTATTGGAAACGCTGATCTGGTGAGATCCCAGAGCCGACGGTCAAAGTCCGGATGAAAGAAACGGCGGCGGATCGATGCAGCTGTACGCCCTTTTGCGACCTCTCGCAGAAGGGCGTTTTCTTTTTGGATCCCTGCCGGAAAACGCTGAGGCGGAAAATTTTTGCAGGGGCGAATTGCCCGGAAAGGAACCAAAAATGAATATGGCAAAATCAACCAGGCGGGTGCGGAATCTCGCGGTCACCGGCATGCTCTCGGCGGTGGGCTGCGTTTTAATGATGTTCGATTTCCCGCTGCCGATGCTCATCCCGAGCTTTGTCAAGATGGATTTCTCGGAGCTGCCGGCGCTGCTGGCCTCCTTCAGCATCGGCCCGGTGTCGGGCATCATGGTCTGCCTGCTCAAAAATGTGCTCTCCGCGATCTTCCACGGCTCCACCCTCGGCATCGGCGAGGTCTGCAACTTCCTGATGGGTGCGGTGTTCACCGGTGTTGCAGGGTTGATTTACAAGCGCAACAAGACCCGCAAGACCGCGATCATCGGCTCGCTTGTCGGTGCGGTGGTGATGGCGATCGCGAGTGTGCCGATCAACTTCTTCTTCAGCTATCCGGTTTATGCGGCGGCCTTCGGCGGCATGGAGGCAATCATCGCGGCCTATCAGGCGATCAACCCCAACATCGGCAGTCTGCTGGGCTGCCTCATCGTCTTCAACCTGCCGTTTACCCTGGTCAAGGGGCTGCTGACCTCGCTGCTGACCTTCCTGGTCTACAAGCCGCTGAGCCCGATTCTGCACGGGCGCAGCGAGTGATTGACAAGGCGCGGCGGATATGCTATAATGCCGTTTGCAATTGAATAACACTTATCAAGAGCGGCTGAGGGAACAGGCCCTGTGAAGCCCGACAACCTGCATTTTCTGCAAGGTGCCAAATCCTGCGGGTAACACCGGAAGATAAGCTTTTCAAGCCCCGGTATGTTGCCGGGGCTTTTTCTTATCCCAAAGACTTGCCCCGCGGTTATTCATGCAAAAAAACAGAAGGGAAGTCAAAACTTATGGCAAAACGTCTTTTTACCTCCGAATCGGTCACCGAGGGACACCCCGACAAGATCTGCGATCAGATCTCGGACGCGATCCTCGACGCGATCCTCGCTGAGGACCCGGACGGCCGGGTCGCCTGTGAGACCACCGTCAGCACCGGTCTGGTCCATGTGATGGGAGAGATCACCACCTCCTGCTATGTGGACATCCCCAAGATCGTGCGGGACACGGTGCGGGAGATCGGCTACACCCGCGCGAAGTTCGGCTTTGACGCCGACACCTGCGCGGTCATCACCAACATCGACGAGCAGAGCCCCGACATCGCGCTGGGCACCAACGACGCGGTGGGCGGCGCCGGGGACCAGGGCATGATGTTCGGCTTTGCCTGTGACGAGACCCCCGAGCTGATGCCGCTGCCGATCTCGCTGGCCCACAAGCTGGCAAAACAGCTCAGTCGGGTGCGCCGGGACGGCACGCTGGATTATCTGCGGCCGGACGGCAAGACCCAGGTCACCGTCGAGTATGACGACGACCGCCCGGTGCGGGTGGACACCATTGTTGTCTCGGCCCAGCATGCGCCGGAGGTCGAGATCGAACAGCTGCGGGCGGACATCATCGAGAAGGTGATCCGCCCGATCGTGCCGGCCGAACTGCTGGACGAGAACACCCGGTTCCTGATCAACCCGACCGGCCGGTTCGTCATCGGCGGCCCGCAGGGGGACTCCGGCCTGACCGGCCGCAAGATCATCGTCGACACCTACGGCGGCTATGGTCGGCATGGCGGCGGCGCCTTCTCGGGCAAGGATCCCACCAAGGTCGACCGCAGCGGCGCCTATGCGGCCCGCTGGGTGGCGAAGAACATCGTCGCCGCCGGTCTGGCCCGCCGCTGCGAGGTGGAGCTGGCCTACGCCATTGGGGTGGCCCAGCCGGTCAGCGTGCTGGTCGACACCTTCGGCACCGGCACGGTGGAGGACGATCGGATCGCCGACGCAGTCAAAAAGGTCTTCGATCTCTCGCCCGCCGGCATCATCAAAGCGCTGGACCTGCGCCGTCCGCAGTACCAGAAACTCGCCGCCTTCGGCCATATGGGCCGGGAGGATCTCGGCACCGCATGGGAGCGCACCGACCGGGTCGAGGCACTGAAGGCTGCGCTGTGAGTGCGGTTGCTGCGTGATATGCAAAATGCACAAAAATTTCGCAGAAAAATAGGTTGTATTTACAGATGCAACCGTCTATAATGTGGGGTAAACCAGTAGAGGAAAGTGAGGTTTTGTACAATGGAGTATGTGACAAAGGGACTGCAGCCGGAGGACGCGCTGCGCTGTTTCGAGGAGATCTCGGCGATCCCCCGCGGTTCCGGCAACGAGAAGGCGGTGGCGGAGTTCATCTGCGACTATGCAAAGAACCTGGGCCTCGAGGCGACCCGCGACGAGGCGAACAATGTCGTCGTCAAGATGCCCGCCTCCGCCGGCTGTGAGAAGGTCGCGCCGGTGATGCTGCAGGGCCACATGGATATGGTATGCGTCAAGCTGCCGGGCTGCGATCACGATTTTGAGAAGGATCCGCTCAAGCTGAAGGTGGAGAATGGCTGGCTCAAGGCCGAGGGCACCACCCTCGGCGCGGACAACGGCTCCGCCTGCGCCCAGATGCTCGCGCTGATGGCCCGCAAGGACTTCCGTCATCCGCCGCTCGAGTTCGTCTTCACCAGTATGGAGGAGATCGGCCTGCTCGGCGCCAAGGCGCTGGATCCCGCGCTGATCTCGGCCCGCCGGATGCTGAACATGGATTCCGGCGCGAGCGAGGAGTACCAGACGGTGGTCTCCTGTGCCGGCGGCAGCGTCTATGAGTTCAAGAAAAAACCGGTCTTCGAGACCGCGTCCGGCGACGCCGTCTCGCTGCAGATCTCGGGTCTGCAGGGCGGCCACTCCGCCATCACCATCGGCGAGGGCCGGGGCAACGGCCTCAAGCTGATGGCCCGGATTCTGCACGCGATTGCGGCAAAGATGGATCTGCGGATTGCCCACTTCGAGGGCGGTATGAAGATGAACGCGATCGTCAGCTCGGCCGAAGCGCTCATCACCGTTCCGGCGGGCAAGGGCGCCGAGGCGATCTCGATTGCCGGGGAGCTGGCCGGCAAGATTCGGGAGGAGCTGCGGATCAGCGACCCCGGTTTCGTCTTCACCGCGCAGGCGGCGGAGCTGCCGGCCAAGACCCTCTCGAGCGGAGATTCGGCCGCGCTGACGAATTTCCTCTTCCTGCTGCCGGACGGCATGCGGTATATGAGCCGGGAGATTGAGGGGCTGGTGCAGTGCTCGAGCAACATCGGCATCCTCAAGATGACCGACGGCGAGATCTATCTCTGCGATTGCATCCGCACCTCCGAGCCGAGCCAGGGCGACCAGATCGGGGCGGAGTTCGAGCTGCTGGCCGCGACCTTCGGGTTCTCCAGCGAGCTGACCGGCGGGTTCCCCGGCTGGAAGTATGACCCCAATTCCAAGCTGCGGGCGACCGGTATGGCGCTGTTTGAGAAGATGTTCGGCCGCAAGATGGAGATCCAGGCGACCCACGGCGGCCTCGAGTGCGGCGAGTTCATCGGCAAGATCCCCGATATGGACATCATGACCGTTGCGCCGACCTGCGTGGGCGCCCACACCACCGAAGAGGCGATGAACATCGAGTCCTTCGGCAAGGTGATGGATTACCTCGTCGCGCTGCTCGATGCGCTCTGCAACGAGTAATCACAAAAAAACAATGCAGCCACGCCGGCTAAAACGACGTGGCTGCTTTTTTGGAGGAAGGGCTGTGGAACAAGAATTTCTCGGCGGCTATACCGCCGGCTGGTGGGCGGCGGCGCAAAAGAACCGCCGGCTGGTGCGCCGGTACAACACGATCGACCCCGAGGACCTTTGGGGCCGGTATCAGCTGCTCTGCGCGTTGCTGGGACGATGCGATGAGAAGACGCTGATCGAGCCGCCGTTTTACTGCGACAACGGCAAAAATATCCGGGTGGGCAGCAACTTTTACGCGAACTACAACCTTGTAATTCTCGACTCGGAGGCGGTCACCTTCGGCGACCGGGTGGTAATCGGTCCGAATGTGACCTTCTGCGGAGCGAGCCACCCGATCCATCCTGAGAGCCGGTTTTATGAGGATCACTATCCGGTGCTGACCGGCCCGATCACGGTGGGGGACGACGTCTGGATCGGGGCGAACGTCACCGTGATGATGGGGGTCACCATCGGCAGCGGTTCGGTCATCGGCGCGGGCAGCGTCGTGACCCGGGACGTCCCGCCCGGCTGCGTCGCGGCGGGGGTGCCCTGCCGGGTGCTGCGGCAGATCACCGAGCAGGACCGGCACACCTGGTAGAGCAAAAAAGCGGATGGTGAGGTGTGTCAGGATAAGAAAACAACGCCGTAAAAAGGCCGCTTTTGCGCGGCTGCCTCCGAACGCAAAGCGTTCGGGCGTCAAAACGTCGGGGCAGCTCTGCTGCCCGCGACATCCACAAAGGGTGCCGTATCCAACACCAAATGGCGTTGGATGAGGCGTTTTTCCTTGCACCCGCATCAAAATCGACCTTTTTACGGTGCCCTCAACATCCGGAACGGATGTTGTATGTTCTGCCCCAGAATTTTGGATGGAGAAAGTGCGAAGAGCGGCCCCCCAATCCTTGGTGGCTTGGGGGGCCGCTCTGAGTGCTTTCTACGCCAAAAGTCTACGGCAGAACGCAACTTTCCACAGGAAAGTTTCACTTCCCGCAGGGAAGTTGCGTTTTCTTATCCTGCCACACCTTTTGGCGCTTTTCCCTCGTATCCAGAGGGGGAAGGAAGGGATCACGATGGGAAAGACATAACCGATCCCCTCGCCGCATAGATTGTTGGGGAGAAGAAAACAAGGGGCCGCCGGGCAGCGGAGGATTGCCGGCGGCCCCGCCGCAACCCCCGGGAGCCGAGCATGAGAAGAAGACGAATCAAAAAAATCCTGTTTTCAATTTTGACCCTGATCATCGGAGCGTCGGGCCTGATCGCCGCCCTGACGGTGCTCCCCGCACGGGGAGTTCTGCTTGAGACCGCCGCCTACGCGGGCAGCTTTTTCGCATCGCCCCGCACCGCGCTCGCGGCGATGGGACAGACCTGGGCGGACGAGCATTCCACAGAGGAGACCGCCGGCTCCGCCGGCGGGTTCTGGATGCAGCTGCCCAAGCAGCAGGCGGAGGAGGAGACCGCACAGCCCCAGCAGACCCAGCAGACCCCGCCCGAGGGATCGGCACCGGTGGAGGAGACGACCTACTCCGCCTCGGTCGGGGGGATCTATCTCGCGGCGGGGGCGGGGATCCTCAAGAATATGACCGAGCTGCCCGCCGCCGAGGTCGAGGCGGAGATCGGCCAGCCGCTGCCCTTCTCGATCGAGCTGGATTCCGACCAGCCGCAGGTGCTCATCATGCACAGCCACACCACCGAGTGCTACCGCTCGGCCGAGGGGCTCTGGTATGATCCGGCCGAGAGCTTTCGCACCACCGACAACAGCCGCAACATGGTCTCGGTCGGGGCTGAAATTGCGGCGGTGCTCAATGCGGCCGGCATCAACACGATTCAGGACACCACCCAGCACGACTACCCCTCCTACAACGGCAGCTATGACCGCAGCGAGGTCACGGTGCAGGGCTATCTCGACCGGTATCCCTCGATCAAGGTGGTGCTGGACATCCACCGGGACGCGATCCAGCGGCAGGACGGCACCGGAATCGCCCCGGTGACGGTGATCAACGGGGAGAAGACCGCACAGGTCATGATCATCTGCGGGGCGGACAACGGCAGTATGGGGATGCCGAACTACAAGCAGAACCTCCGGTTTGCCGCCGCGTTGCAGGACCGGATGGCGACGATGTTTCCCACCCTGGCCCGGCCGGTGCTCTTCGACTACCGCAACTACAACCAGCAGCTGACCACCGGCAGCCTGCTGATCGAGATGGGCAGCCATGTCAATACGCTGGCCGAGGCCAAAGCGGCCGGCCGGTTTGTGGGGCAGGCGCTGGCGGATCTGCTGGCAAACGGATAAAAAACAGCCTGGATTCAAACGAATCCAGGCTGTTCTGCTATTGTGCAATCAGTTCTTCTCGCGGTCGATCCAGTTACAGACCTCCTGCCAGAGCGCGGGATCGGAAACCGCGTCGACGGCGGTCGCGGCCATCGCCTTGACCCCGCGGTTGAGCGCGGTATAGGCGGCTGGGCTGTTGACGTCGGCGAGGAAGGCCTCGTCATGGCAGCGGGCGCCGTCGGTGTTGCCGGCGGCCATCGGGACGTAGAAGGTCGGGCAGACCTGAGAGACGTTGCCGATGTCGGTCGAGCCGCCGACGTTGGGATCGCTCTCCTCAAAATCGGTCTCACCTGCGGCGCGCAGGTTTGCCTCCATATAAGAGCGCAGCGGTTCGCAGTTGTTCAGGTCGTCGAAGGAGTTCTCAAAGAAACGGTAGCTCATCTTCGCGCCGGTCATCAGCTCGGCGCCGCGGGCGATGTTGATGACCTTCTCGGTCAGCCCGTTGAGATAGTCCCGATGGGCCGAGCGGATATAAAATTTGGCGACGCAGTGGCTCGGCACGATGTTCGGGGCGACGCCGCCCTCCGAGATGATGCCGTGCATCCGGACATCGGGGGTGACATGCTGGCGCAGACAGTTGATGCCGGCAAAGGTCAGGTTACAGGCGTCCAGTGCATTGATGCCCCGCTGGGGTGCGGCTGCGGCGTGGGCGGCCCGCCCCTCGAAGGTGAACTCGACGCTGTCCATCGCCTGTGAGTGGGGTTGCAGCTCGGTGTGGGCGCTCAGATGCATCTGGAGCACCAGGTCGATGTCGTCAAAAGCGCCGGCCTGAATCAGATTGATCTTGCCACCGATCGTCTCCTCCGCCGGGGTGCCGATCCAGACGGCGCGGCAGCCCAGCTCGTCGGCGATCCGGCCCAGCACCACCGCTGCGCCGAAGGTGACCGCGGCAATCCAGTTGTGGCCGCAGGCGTGGCCGTTTTCGTTCTTGCAGGGACCGTAGCCGGGCAGTGCGTCATACTCGGCGAGGAAGGCGATCCGGGGCCCCTTGTCGCCCTTTTCCGCCCGGAATGCAGTCTCCATGCCGCCGTAGGGTTTGGTGACGGTAAAGCCCTGCTCGGCGATCGCCTTTGCAAGATAGTCCGCCGTCCAGAACTCCTCCATCCCGAGCTCGGGGTGGTGGAAGACGGTGTCGCAGACCGCCTCAAACTGCGGCTGCAGCTCGTCTGCCAGTGAAAATACCTTCTCTTTGAGCAGTTTTGCGTCCATTGTAAACCGTCCTTTCAGATCAGACATAGTTGATTGCGACCGCACCGCAAATCAGAATCACCTGGGCGAGGAACATAAAACCGAACATCGGAGCGACAAATTTGTACCACTTGTTGACCGGGACGCCCATGATGCCGCACATGGTGCAGACCGAGGTCGGCCAGAACATGTTGGAGAACCCGTCGCCGAACTGGAAGGCGAGCACCGCCGTCTGGCGGGACAGGCCGATCATATCGGCAAGCGGGGCCATCAGCGGCATGGTGACCGCGGCCTGGCCGCTGCCGGAGGGGATGAAGAAGTTGACGATGTTCTGGACCACCAGCATGCCGACTGCGCTCAGGTAGCCGCTGGTGCCCTGCAGCAGCGAGGAGAGGAAGTAGACGATGGTGTCGATGATGCAGGCATCCTCCATCACGATCAGGATCGAGCGGGAGATGCCGACCGCCAGCGCGCCGAACAAAACGCCTCTGCCCGCCTCGAGGAAGGTCGCGGCAATCTTGCTGGGGCCAAAGCCGCCGACCAGACCGACGACGATCATCATCACGAGGAACATGCCGGCCAGCTGGTTGATGTACCAGCCATAGCTGACGGTGCCGTAGAGCAGCAGCGCGATGGTGAAGATGAAGAGAACGCCGCAGAGTTTCTGGCGGACGGTAGCTTTGGTCGCGCGCAGCCGCTCGTGGTCGGCATTCTCGCCCAGCTCCCGCTCCTCACCGTAGAGGATGCTCTTGGTGGGGTCTTTCTTGACCCGGTGCGCATACCACATCGTGTAGCCGATGGCAATTGCCCCGAAGACGACGGCGCAGAAGATGCGGTAGAAAATACCGCTGGCATACTCGACCCCGGCAATCTGCTGGGCGACGCCGATGGTGAAGGGGTTGAGGGTGGCGGCGGCAAAGCCGGTGGCCGCACCGACATAGACCATCGCGCTGCCGACGATCGCATCATAGCCCATCGCGATCGCGAGACCGATGAAGATCGGCACCATGCCGTAGGTCTCCTCGAGGATGCCGACGGTGGATCCGAGGAAGATGAAGAGGGTCATGCAGACCGGGATCAGGATCGAGATCCGCTTGCCGAAGATCCGCAAAAGGCCGCCGATCAGCGCGTCAAAGGTGCCGTTTTTGATCAGCATATAGACAAAGCCGTAGGCGAAGACGATGAAGAAGATGATGTCCGCCGCACTGATAAAGCCCTCCTGAATGTCGACAAAGAGCTGGAACGGAGAAACCGGCTTTTGATCGACATAGTGGAAGGTGCCGGGCACCACGACCTCCCGGCCGCTGGTCGGGTCAACCGCCCGGTCGAACTGACCGGCCGGGATGATGTAGGACATGATTGCCATCAATACGATAATACAGAAGATGATGACGTAGGAGTGGGGGAAACGGAAGTTGCTGGAAAGCCCTCTCCTTTTTTTGACCTGATTCTCTTGCATGATAGACTCCTTTCAAAACCAAAACACAAGGGGCTGCCGGCGCCCGACCGATGCGGATACTTTTTGTCCATGACAGACAAAAAGCCCTCAGCGTTTTCAAGGAAAACGCTGAGGGCTCAAACTCCGTTTACAATTGGCCCCGCATCTTCCTCAACGCAAGAGCGCGGCAGCCAAAACCCTGCCCCCTCGAAAAGGGACAGCAGCTCTATTCTGCCGCAATAGCGCTCCCCCCCGGCCCGGCAATGCCGGGGGGACAGTCCTGCACCTGTTCGATGCAGACCCAGCAGAGGGTTTGACCTCTCCACTTCGGCGCTGGTGCCTTTTACCGGGATTCTCAGGCTTTCGGCCTCCCCCCGGCGACTCATCAACAGCGCGCCTCTACCTCTTTGTCGAGGTTTACAGAGAATATAGCATGAATTTGTGCTAAAAGTCAATATCAAATCCAGGGGAAATTTCAAATTTTCCCTGATTTTCTGCGGTCTTTTTTGCATTTGGCAAAATCAACAACTTTGCCCTTTACACAAAGTTGTTTTTTCTCTATAATGAATACATACTGCAAGCGGTTTGACCGCCGCTGAGAAAAAAGCAAGAAACAGGAGTGGATCAGATAATATGAAACGATGCGAAATCGCCTCTCTCCTTGCCGCGCCCCCCGCGAGTGGCACTGTGGTGACGGTGGCAGGCTGGGCCAAAACGGTGCGGGACTCCAAAAACATCGGATTTATCGCGCTGTCGGACGGCAGCAGTTTCAAGAACCTGCAGGTCGTCTTTGAGGCGGCAAAGCTGGAGAACTTTCGAGAGATCGCAAAATGTGGCGTCGGCACCGCGCTGGTGGTCACCGGCCGGATCGTGCTGACCCCCGAGGCGAAACAGCCGCTTGAGATCAACGCCGATCGGATCGAGGTCGAGGGGGTCTGCCCGCCGGAGTACCCGCTGCAGAAAAAGCGGCACACGGTGGAATTTCTGCGCACGATGCCCCATCTGCGGGCGCGGACCAATACCTTTGCCGCCGCCTTCCGGGTGCGGGGCGAGGCGGCCTTTGCGCTGCATGAGTTTTTCCACAAGAACGGGTTTGTCTATGTTCACACCCCGCTGATCACCGGCTCCGACTGCGAGGGCGCGGGGGAGATGTTCCGGGTCACCACCCTCGATGCGGAGAACCTGCCCCGCACCGAGGGCGGCGGGGTGGATTTCACCAAGGACTTCTTCGGCCGGCCGACCAACCTGACCGTCTCGGGCCAGCTCGAGGCGGAGGCGATGGCCCTCGCGCTGGGCAAGGTCTACACCTTCGGACCCACCTTCCGGGCAGAGAACAGCAACACCCCGCGCCACGCGGCCGAGTTCTGGATGATCGAGCCGGAGATGGCCTTTGCCGATCTCAATGATTATATGGACACCGCCGAGGCGATGATCAAGTCGGTGGTGCGCCATCTGCTGGAGCGCTGCCCCGACGAGCTGGCCTTCTTCAACCAGTTCTATGACAAGACGCTGCTCGAGCGGCTCTCGGCGCTGGCCGACAGCGAGTTTGCGCGGGTCAGCTATACCGATGCGGTCGCGATTCTCGAGAAGAACAACGACAAGTTTGAGTACAAGGTCTCCTGGGGGGTCGACCTGCAGACCGAGCACGAGCGGTTCCTCACCGAGCAGATCTACAAAAAGCCGGTCTTTGTCACCGATTACCCCAAGGAGATCAAGAGTTTCTACATGCGGCAGAACGACGACGGAAAGACGGTCGCGGCGGCGGATATGCTGGTGCCGGGGGTCGGCGAGCTGTGCGGCGGCAGCCAGCGCGAGGAGCGGCTGGAGGTGCTTGAGGCCCGGATGGACGAGCTGGGCATGGGCAAGGAGGACTACCAGTGGTACCTCGATCTGCGGCGGTTCGGCAGTGCCAAACATGCGGGCTACGGGCTGGGATTTGAGCGGTTGCTGATGTATGTCACCGGCATCCCGAATATCCGGGACGTGCTGCCCTTCCCCCGCACCGCAGGCGGATTCTGATTTAGCGATCCAACGACACGGGAAAGGGGGAGCGCCGATGGCGCAGGAGTCAAAAGTGGAAAAGCCGGTCTATCAGCTGATCGCGCTGGATATGGCGGAGAAGATCATCAGCGGCCGGTATGAGGTCGGAGAAAAAATTCATGGGCGATCCACCCTTGCCAGCAAGTACAACGTCTCGCCCGAGACGGTGCGCCGGGCGATGTTTCTGCTCAAGGATATGGATATCCTCGAGATGAAACAGGGCAGCGGCATCTTCATCAAGAATGTCGAAAAGGCGCAGAGCTTTGTCGAGAAGTTCCGCAATCTCTGCGCGGCGGATGAGCTGCGGGCCAACCTCGGGGAGCTGATGAGTCAGCGGGACGCGCTCGAGCAGAAGATCCGCACCTCGATGATGAACCTGATCGACAGCTATGAGCGGTTTGAGAGTGCAAATCCCCTTGCTCCGTTTGAACTGCCGATCCGCAAGGAGGACGCGCTGACCGGTCGCAACCTCGCGGACGTCAATTTCTGGCACAACACTGGGGCAACCATCATCGGCATCCGCCGCAAGGGCGGGCTGATTCTCTCACCCGGTCCCTATGCCGAATTCTGTCCGGGCGATATCTTTCTGATCGTCTGTGATGCCGAGAGCTTTGCGCGGGCAAAGGCGTATGTCCGCACCGGAAAATAGCGAAAACAACAAAAAAGGTCTGCTGCAAGGTGTGGCAGAATAAGAAAACAACGGTTCTGCCGTAGACTTTTGGCGTAGAAAGCACTTAGAGCGGCCCCCCAAGCCACCAAGGCTTGAGGGGCCGCTCTTCGCACTTTCTCCATCCAAAATTCTGGGGC